>JBOGZX010000065.1:0-1839 GCA_050697615.1 Gaiellaceae bacterium | reverse complement strand
CCTTGGTGCTGTCGACGACGACGATCGACGGCTGCCGCTCGAAGCAGGCACGGACGATCTCGCTCACCGCCGGAGCGATCGCGTTGCCGTCCCTGCTGCCGTCGTCCATAAGCAACGACTCGAGGTTGACGAACTCGACCCGCTCCTCCAGCGCGTCGAGGTCGAAGAACTCGAACGGCTCCAGGTAGCGGATCAGCTTCGCGTGCGGCTCGGCGAAGGTGGTGTAGAAGATCGCCGGATGCTCCGGGGTCGCGTTGGCGAAGCAGATCTGCTGGGAGAGGATCGTCTTGCCGGTGCCCGGGCCGCCGGCGAGCACGACCAGCGAGCCGCCGGGCAGGCCGCCGTCGAGGACGAGATCGAGATTCGGGATGCCGGTCGTCCAGCGCTTCATGCTCTCCTACTCTCTCTCTCTCTCTCTCTCTCTCTCTCTCCGGCGGCAAGCGAGCGGGCCGTCGCGAGCAGCTCCTCGATGTCGAACGGCTTGCGCAGGATCGCGTCCGCGCCCGGCACGTTCGCGTTCGGCCGGGAGCTTACGACCAGAATCGGGATCTCCGCGGTCTCTGCGGTCGAGCGCAGGTTCGCGATCAGCTGGCGCCCGTTCATGATCGGCATCATCAGGTCGGTCACCACGATGTCCGGCTCTGCCTCGGTCACGACGGTGAGCGCCTCGGCGCCGTGCTTGGCCTCGACGACGTCGTAGCCGTCGCTTTCGAGCAGCATGCGGAGCAGAAAGCGCATGTTCGATTCGTCGTCGACAATCAGTACCTTGGCCATATCCCGGATCCTCGGTTGTTCCGAAGCGTCCCGGCGATTATCCACAACCGGGTCGGACTCGTCCAAGAGCATGGCGAAGCGGGCGCCCTGCGTCTCGCCGGGCTCGTACCAGACGCGCCCGCCGAACGCCTCGACGAGCGCGCGCACGATCGCCAGCCCGAGCCCGGTTCCGCCGTCGGCCCCGGCTGGGCCGCGAGTGAACGCCTCGAACAGGTTCGGCACCAGCTCGGCCGAAACGCCGGCCCCGTTGTCGGACACGACGACGAGCATGCCCTCCGGGGTCGGTCGTGCCTCGAGCCTGACCTTGGGGCCGCCGTGACGGTAGGCGTTCGTGAGCAGGTTGACCAGCACCTGGTCGAGCCGCTTGCCGTCCGCGACGACCAAGAGATCGTCGGGGAGCGCGAGCTCGACCGAGCGGCCGGGCGGTGCGGGGGCGTCTCTGAGCGCGCGCTCGCCTGCTGCGGAGAGGTCGACGGGGCCGAGTGCGACGCGAAAGCGGCCGGCGTCGACCTGAGCCAGGTCGAGCAGGTCGTCGACGAGCCCGGCCAGGCGTTCGCCCTGGAGGCGGATCTGCTCGAGCGACTGGTCGACCTGGGCCTCGGTCAGCCCCTGGCGGCGCGCCGAGAGCGTCGCGGCGAGCCCGATGATCACGGTGATCGGGGAGCGCAGCTCGTGCGCCACGAACCCTCGGAACGCGCTCTCGGTTTGTTTGCTCACCCGAGAGCCTCCATTCCGGGGTCGGGGCGCCTGGCCGGGTGCAGTGCCCCTCAGTCTGCTCGGTTTGCCCGGTGCCCCGGACAATCAACCGCTCTCGCATACGGCGGACCGCGTGGTCCCGTTTCGCCGGCCCCGCCGCCGGTCACATCGCTTGTGGAAGACAGCCAGTCCACGGAGAGGAGGTCGAAGTGAGCGAACAGACGGGAGAGCAGACCTCGGCCGCTCGCGAGATGAGCGATGAAGAGATCGCGCAGCGGGCCTACGAGATTTCCCAGGGCGAGGATGCGGGCAACGATGAGGAGAACTGGCAGCGCGCCGAGCGCGAGTTGCGCGGCGAGACGCCTACGA
>JBOGZX010000064.1:0-6831 GCA_050697615.1 Gaiellaceae bacterium | reverse complement strand
GAGAAGCCGCGAGCAGAAGCCGTGGATCGTCGAGATCCACGCGGCGTCGAGGCGCCGCGCGAGGTCGTGCCGGCCCCGCGCGTGCAGCGCGGCGCGGATGCGGGCGCGTAGCTCGCCCGCCGCCTTGCGCGTGTAGGTGATGACGAGCACCGACTCGACGTCGAGCCCCTGCTCGCACACCGCGCGCACGAAGCGCTCGACCAGCACCGAGGTCTTGCCCGTGCCGGCGCCGGCGGAGACGAACACCTCGCCGGTCGCCTCGACCGCCGCCCGCTGCTGCTCGTTCATGCGCGCTCGATCCGGCACATCGTCCAGAGGTCGCACCATGTCGGGCAGGTGCCGCCCTTCGGGTCGTGTCGCACGTCGCCGGCATGGATGCGCTGTGCATAGTCGTGCGCCCGCCCGCGCGAGACCTCGACGAGTCCCCAGAACTCGTCGCCTCCCAGATAGTCGTTCTTCTGGAAGCCGGGCAGGTCCTCCGCGGCGTCGGCGTGCAGCAGCCCGCGTGTGACGCGTGCGCCGGCGAGCGCCCGGTAGACGCCGCCGAGCGGCTCGATCCCGACCAGGTCGCGCAGCACGAGCATATAGAGCGGGATCTGGAGCTTCAGCTCCTCGTCGATCTGCTTCGCCGAATGGACGGTGCGGCCCGACTTGTAGTCCTGCACGATTCCGCGCGCGCTGTAGGGGTCGACGTCGATGCGGTCGATCTTGCCGCTCAGGTGCAGGCCGCTTCCGAGCGGCAGGCCGCGCTGCAACTCGGGCGCGGAGCGGTCGGAGCCGAAACCGACCTCGAACCGCCGGGGCAGAAGTTGCAGCGGCGAGCTCGACTCGTCGCGCACGAAACCCTCGAGGTCGCGCCACAGGCCCTCCTCCAGCTCGGCGGCCTGCAGCTCCGTCAGCTCGAGCCGGACGCCGCCGCGCAGCGCGTCGTCGAGGCACCGCCGCAGGAATCCGACGGCGGGCTCGACGTTCTCGGGCGTGACGCGGTCGTGGCCGAGCTCCTTCGGCAGCCCGGCGTAGAACTTGTGCAGCGTGCTGTGGGCGACCGAGCCGCGCAGCATCGGATCGACCACTGCGTCGATCGTCTTCGGCGACACGACCCGCTCGAACAGCCAGGCGGACGAGCAGTCGGCGAACCGCTCGAGCTCAGTGACGCCGAACGTCGTCTTCGAGCCGAGCGACTCGAGCAGCACCGGGTTCGACAGCCGCGTCTCGCGCCGGAAGGCGAACCGGGCGCGGGCGAGCCGGCGCTCCCAGTCGTTCGCGTCCGCGAGCGCACGGGCTCCGTCGGCGTCGCTCACCGACAGCTGCGCCAGCGCGCGCACCCGCTCGCGCTCCGTCGGAGCCGACTCGAGGCTCCACGTCAGCGCCGAGAGCGGCCGGCGAACGGTCGCGCGGGCGACGTCGTCGGGGGCGAAGAGATTCGCGACCTCTTCCCAGAACGGGCTCGCCTCGCGCGGGGCTCCGTCGTCGGTCGCCGCCTCGCGCACCAGATAGAGGCGGCGGCTCGCGCGCGTGCAGGCGGTGTAGAAGAGATAGCGGTCGCGGCTCACCTGGTCGGGCCGCTCGAGCCGCGCGCCGAGCTCGCGGCGTGCGTCGTCGTCGAGGAACGGGGAGACGCGCGTGCGGCGCGGCAGCGTGCCCTCCTCGAGACCGAGCACGAACACCACCTCGAAGCTCCGCGTGCGCGCACGCATCAGGTCGACCACGGCCACCCGTCCCGCCTCCCCGGCCGACGCGAGCCGGACGTCGGCGCGCTCGAGCGCCGCGACGACCTCGTCGGGCGCGAGCTCCTCCGTGAGCGCGGCGAACGCATCCAGCTCGTCGAGCAGCCGCAGCACCGCGTCGTAGGAGCGAAGGTCGAGCCGGGACGTCTCGCCGGCCGGCGGCGCCTCGGTGCCGTAGGCGGAGCGGAGCATGGCGCGGATCAGCACGCGCACCGCGGCCGTGGGCGACACGGCGTCGCGGAGCTCGGCGAGCTGCGGCACCGGCGCCTCTCGGAGCTTCTCGGTCTCCTCCTCGACACGCTCGGGCGTGTGGATCGCGCGGCCGCGGAGCCGCCCTTCCACGAAGTCGACCGACGATCGTGCCAGCCCGGAGTAGGGCGAGCGCAGGTAGGCGAACAGCTCGCGCCGCCCACCGTCCAGCCAGGCGTAGCGGAGGAACTGCAGCAGGGCGTGGCCGAAGGGCGTACCGCCGAGGCGCACCCGCGAGGAGATCGCGTACGGCACACCGAGCCCGCCGAGGACGGTCTCGAGGGGCGCGCGCCAGCTCTCGAGGGACGGCGCGACGAGCGCGATCTGCTCCGCCGGGGTGCCGGCGCGGATCAGGGCGAGCACCTCGTCGCCGACGAGCTCGAGGGTGCCGCGCACGCCGGCGCCCTCGAAGAAGCGGACAGCTCCGTCGAGCTCGCGCTGCTCGGGGGCCTCTTCGAAGAGCCCGCGCTCGAGGTGCGCGAGCGCGGGATGGGCGTGCTCGGACGCGCGAGGGGCAAGCTCCTGGATCCCGTCGGCGGCAAGCGCGGAGAGGTCGTCGGCGGTGCGGCGCAGCGAGGCGAACGCGACACGGGCGGGCTCGTACGGCAGGGAGACCTGAACGTCGGCGCGCCCGGCGAGCGCCTCGAGCAGCGACCACTCGGCGCCGGTGAGGTCCTCGAAGCCGTAGGCGAACACGGGCTCGCCGTGCCATGCGTCGAGCTCGGAGTTGAGCCGCTCGGCCGCCCGCCGCCGCAGGAGGTCGCGGTCCCAGAGCCCCACCCGGTCGAGCTCGGCGCGATAGGCCGCGTACAGCGCGGCCAGGTCTCCGGTCAGGTCGGCGGGCTCCAGCAGCCCGGCCTCCAGCTCGCCCAGGGTCTGCGACAGCGCTTCGGCGAAGCCCGCCGTGCGCGCCGAGCGCGTGAGGCCGTTCAGCGACGTGGCGGCCAGGGCGCGGCGCACGAGCAGCGCGCGCTGGGCGTCGGCCGCGACCGGACGGCGATCGGGGTCGGCGGCGACGAGGCGGCCGAAGAGGTCGTCGAACGTCCCGATCGTCCCGGCGAGCAGGCATCCGCACCGCGCCAGCAGGTCGTGCTCGACACGGTCGACGTCCGACCGGTTCGGCACGATCAGGACAGGCTCGTCGTCCAGTCGCGCCAGATAGCGCTCGAGCAGAAGCGCGACCTTGCCCGAATGCGCAGGCCCCGCGAGGAGGGAGAGTCCCACTTTCCCATCGTAGAGCGGCCACAGGACGGTTCCGGCGGCCGCTCTACAACGGATTGCCGCTCTTTACGCGGAGGCCTGGGCCTTCGGGCGCCGGCCCCGGCGGGCGGCGGCGCGGCCGGGCATCGTGCCCGCGCAGTCGTCGCACAGGTCGGCGACCTTCGAGCCGCGGCGCGCGTCGGAATAGGTCACGCGCAGGGCCGCTCCCTGTGTCTCGTCGACCTCCTTCCCGCAGTTGTCGCAAACCAGAACTGTTTTCCGGGCCAATTTCTCCTCCTCCAGTGTTCGGGAAGACGAGTTTAGCCGGAATTCAGGCCGCGGCGCGCGCGGCGCGAATTCTCCAGGAGCGGAGCAGACTGAGCGTCGCCTGCTCCTCCGGGTCGAGTCCGGTGTCGCGCGCGCCGACGACCCGCAAATGCCGCGGCCGGAAATCCTCGACGGTTCTGCCGTCGAGGTACTGCTCGAGCACCGCGGGGCTCACGTAGGACGAGCGCGCGACGGCGGGCGTATTTCCGAGTTGCTCCGCAACTTTCCGCATCACCGCTGCCACACGCCGCTTCGTCTCGGCCGGCTCGTCGGGCGGCGGCCGCTTCGCGAGCTCGACGGCGGCGATCAGCGTGCCGCCCCAGGTTCGGAAGTCCTTCGCGGTGAAATCCTCTCCCAGATACGTCCGGATGTAGTCGTTCAGCCGGCGGCAATCCAGGTTGTAGAGGCCGTCCTCGTCTTCGTACTGGAACAGCCTGCGACCGGGCAGGCCGATCAGCTCGCGCATCGCGCCGGCGAGCTCGGCATCGACGACCGCGCTGCGCGCGTGGATCCCGTGCTTGCCGCGGTAGGAGAACGAGACTCGCGAGCCGCGGACCTTCACGTGGTTCTTGCCGAGGGTCGTGATCCCGAACGTGCGGGAGCGCTTCGCGTAGCGGTCGCTGCCGACGCGGAACCAGCCGAGGTTGATCAGCCTGACGGCGATCGCTGCGACCCGCTCGAGCGGCAGGCCGTCGAGATCCATGTGCGAGGCCATCGCCTCGCGCAGGCCCGGCAGCGCCTCGGCGAAGCGGATCAGCTTGTCGTACTTCGCCTGTTCCTGCCGCGCGCGGTACTCCGGGTGGTAGAGGTACTGCGTCCGTCCGGCGGCGTCCACCCCCGTCGCCTGGAGCTTTGCCCGCGCCGTCGGCGCGATCCAGACGTCCTGCCAGGCGGGCGGAATCGCGAGCGCCGCCACGCGGGCGAGCTTCTGCTCGTCCTCGATCTCACGCCCGCCGGCATCGAGGTACCTGAACCTGCGTCTCGACCCCACGCGGCGCCATCCCGGTCCCCGCGCCATGAGCGCCGCGTTCCCGTCGAGGGGCCCCCGCTAATCTTCGCCGCCGATGGAGCTGAAGACGATCGTGGTGCTCGAGGGCGACCAGACGGGGCAGGAGCTGCTCGCGGAGTCGCTGCGCGTGCTCGCACCGGACGTGATCGGAGTGGAGGTCGACCTGCCGCGCTTCGATCTGTCGCTCGCACGCCGGCGCGCGACCGACAACGCCGTCGTCCACGAGGCGGCCGAGGCGGTCCGCGAGCACGGCCTGGGGCTGAAGGCGGCGACGATCACGCCCGAGCTCCGCGGCGACGTCGGCTCTCCGAACCGGATCCTGCGCGAGGAGATCGGCGGCAAGGTGATCGTCCGCACCGGCCGACGCATTCCCGGCGTCGTTCCGCTCGGCGGCGTCCATGCGCCGATCGCGGTGGTGCGGATGGCGGTCGGCGACGCCTACGGCGCAGAGGAATGGCGTGAGGGAGAAGGATCCGACGAGGTCGCGTTTCGCACCGAGCGCATCGAGCGAAGCGTGTGCCGGACCGTCGCCGAGTTCGCCTTCCGCGAGGCGGGACGCACCGGCGCCAGGGTGTTCGGCGGCCCCAAGTTCACGGTCTCCCCCACCTACGAGGGGATGTTCAAGGAGGAGATGGACGCCACCGCCGAGCGGCATCCGGACGTGCCGTACGAACCTCAGCTGATAGACGCGACGTTCGCGCTCCTGATCGCCTCGACCGGCGACCCGCTCGTGATCCCCGCGCTGAACCGCGACGGCGACATCCTCTCGGACCTCGTGCTTCCCCTCTTCGGGTCGATCGCGGGCTCGGAGTCGATGCTCGTCGCGTTCGAGGGCGACGAGCTCGAGCCGACCGCGTTGATTGCGGAGGCCGCGCACGGCACCGCGCCCTCGCTCGAGGGGAAGAACGTGGCGAACCCGATGGCGATGATCCTCGCGGCGGCGGCGCTGCTCGCGCAGACCGACGACCGTCGCGGCGGTGCCGCCGGCAGGGCGATCCGGGAGTCCGCGCTCGAGGCGGTGGCACAGGGGACGAAGACGGCCGACCTCGGCGGGCACGCCTCGTCGACCGAGTTCACCGACGAGGTGATCCGGCGGACGCGGACGAAGCTCGAGGTCTGGTCGGCGCTCTGATGCCCGCCTACGCCTCCTCGACCATCCGCTTGTGCCAGAACCTGATCCCGAGCAGCGCGGGCACGGCGACGAGCACGAGCGCGACGGCGCCGTAGACCCCGTAGCGGCCGATCGCGTCGCCGGCGGCCTTGCCGAACTCGTACGCGACGACCGACACCAGCGCCGCCCAGACGATGCCGCCGGCGGCGTTCCAGAGGAAAAAGCGCCACCAGGTCATCCGGCTGATGCCGGCCATCCAGGCGGCGGTCACCCGCAGCACCGCCACGAAGCGGCCGATAAAGACGGTCTTCGCGCCGTGGCGCTGGAAGAACCGCTCCGCGGGCGGCAGCACCCGCTGGGCATGGCGGGCGACGAGGCTCCAGCGCTCGAGCAGCTTCCGGCCGCCGAGCCGTCCGATCCAGTAGCCCACGTTGTCGCCGACGATCGCGCCGGTCGCTGCGACGACGATCACGGAGGCGAGCGAGTAGTGACCGAGCCGTGCGAGCACGGCCGCGGCGATCAACGCCGTCTCCCCCGGCAGCGGGACGCCGGCCGACTCGACGGCGACGGCCGCGAACAGGAGCACGAGCCCGTACGAGATCAGCAGGTGCGTCACGGCGCCAGTCTAGGGCTCGAGCGTCGCGGTGCCCTCCGCAGGATGAGGTAGCGTCGGTCTTCGAATGCGCGTCGGCGTCCCGAAGGAGACCAGCCCCGGCGAGCGGCGCGTGGCCCTCGTTCCCGAGACCGTCGGCCGGCTCGGAGCCGGGATCGAGGTCGTGGTCGAGGCGGGCGCCGGCGACGCCGCGTCGTTTCCCGACGACGCCTATCGCGACGCGGGCGCGTCGATCGGCGACCCCTGGTCGGCAGACGTGGTCGCAAAGGTCGCAGCGCCGACGGCAGCGGAGGCGGCGCGGCTGCACGAAGGTCAGGTGCTGATCGCGTTCCTGCAGCCGCTCACCGACGCCACGGGCGTCGAGCGCCTCGTGTCGGCCGGCGTGCACGCGTTCGCGCTCGAGTCGGTGCCGCGGATCACGCGCGCACAGCCGATGGACGCGCTCTCCTCGCAGGCGACGGTGTCCGGCTACAAGGCGGCGCTCGTCGCCGCCGACCGGCTGCCGCGCTTCCTGCCGATGCTGATGACGGCCGCGGGCACGATCCCGCCCGCGAAGGTGCTCTTGCTGGGCGCTGGCGTGGCCGGGCTGCAGGCG
>JBOGZX010000063.1:0-5868 GCA_050697615.1 Gaiellaceae bacterium | reverse complement strand
GGTGCGTGACGCGCACCGCGGAGTCGGTGGTGTTGACCGACTGGCCGCCCGGACCCGTTGCGCGCATGACGTCGATCTTGATGTCCTTGGGGTCGATCGCGACCTCCACGTCCTCGGCCTCCGGCAGGACGGCGACCGTCATCGTCGACGTGTGGATGCGGCCCTGCGACTCCGTCTCGGGGACGCGCTGCACGCGGTGCGTTCCGCCCTCGAACTTGAAGACGGAGTAGGCGCCGTCGCCCTTGATCGCGAACGTGCCTTCCTTCAGGCCGCCGGCGTCGCTGGGCGCCGCCTCGATCTGCTCCCACTTGAAGCCGCGACGCTCCGCGTAGCGCTGCAACAGCTTCGCGAGGTCGCCGGCCCACAGCTTTCCCTCCTCGCCGCCCTCGCCGCCGCGGATCTCGACGATCACGTCCTTCTCGTCGGCGGGATCCCGCTCCGCGAGCGCGAGCTTCAGCGACTCCTCGAGTCGCAGGACCTCGGCTTCGTACTCCTCGGTCATCTCGGCGAGCTCGGCGTCGGCCCGGGACGCGTCGAGGTCGGCGCGCGCCTGCTTCCACTGCTGCGCGAGCTTCCACGGAGCCTCGAGCTCCTTCAGGCGTCGACCGACGTCGGCCGCCTCCCGATGGTCGTTGTAGACGGCAGGGTCCGACATCCGCTCCTGCGCGTCCGCATGGGAGCGGTCGAGCTCCGCCACGAGATCGTCGAGTGCGGCCATCGCCGCCCGAGGTTAGCGTTCCAGCTGGGCGTCGAGCCGGACGTCGGGGATACCGGAGAGCGCCTGCGACACGGGACAGTTGCGCTTGGCGTCGTCGGCGGCCTCGCGGAACTCGGCGTCGTCCATGCCCGGCACGGTGCCGCGGACGGTGAGGGCGCCCCTGGTGATCCCCTCGCCCGGCTGGAAGGTGACCGTCGCCGACGTCTCGAGCTTCTCGGGCGCGTGGCCTCCCTTGGCGAGCCCGTTCGAGAGCGCCATCGCGAAGCACGCCGCCCACGAGGCGGCGATCAGCTCCTCGGGGCTCGTCTTGCCGTTCGGCTCCTCGGAGCGCGACGCCCACGAGACGTCGAGCGGCCCGAACGCGCCGCTGCCGGCCTTCTCGATCGTTCCGGTTCCGCTCATCAGGTCGCCCTGCCAGACGACCGAGGCCTTCCGATCCGTTGCCATTACGCCATCACCTCCACCCGTCGGTCGGCCGGCTCCTGCCGGCCCTCACGTTCGAGAACTTCCCGAAGCGCCCGAATAGACACCTCGAGCATGTCGAGCGTCGGCTCGCGCGTCGTCAGGCGCTGCAGCCAGAGCCCGGGCGCGAGCACTGCCATCAGGATGCGATTTCCGGAGTGCTTGCCGGCGAAGCGGATCAGCTCGTAGGCGATGCCCGCGATCACCGGCAACAGCACGATGCGGCTGACGATCAGCCAGTACCAGACGGGGCGGCCGAGGACGGCGTACACGAACACGCTCACGACCATCACCCACAGCAGGAACGCCGTGCCGCAGCGCGGGTGGATCAGCGAGTAGCCCTGCGCGCTCTCCGGCGTCAGGTCGTCGCCCGCCTCGTAGGCGTTGATCGCCTTGTGCTCGGCGGCGTGGTACTGGAAGACGCGGCGGAGCGACGGGATGAAGCTGAGGATCGTCAGGTAGAGGACGAAGACGGTGACCCGGATCACCCCTTCCACGAGCACGAACCAGCCGCCGTTCGAGATCGGGAGCAGGTCGGTGAGGAGCGCTGGGCCGACCTTGAAGACCATCAGGGCGAAGCCGATCGCGACCAGGAACGCGAACGCCAGCGCCCAGCGGCCGATCTCGGCGGGCTCCTCGTCTCCCTCGGCCTCCTCGGCGGCCGCGTAGTTGGCGGAGAGGCTGAGCGCGCGAAAGCCGATCGCGAGGCTCTCGCCGAGTGCGACGACTCCCCGTACGACCGGCAGGCGAAGCGCCCAGTGGCGCGCCATCAGCGGGTCGATACCGCGTCCCACGTGGGCGATCTCGCCGTTCGGCTTCCGTACCGCGACCGCCCAGTTGCGCGGGCCGCGCATCATCACGCCCTCGAGGACCGCCTGGCCTCCGACGGCCTGCGGCATAGCCTACGCCGACGAGCGCGCGGCGCGCTCGGCCTTCTCGAGGCGCCGCTGGAAGCGCTCCAACCGGCCGCCCGTGTCGACGAGCTTCTGCTTGCCGGTGTAGAACGGGTGGCAGTTCGAGCAGATCTCGACGTGCAGCTCGGGCTTCGTGGAACGCGTCGTGAACGTGTTCCCGCACCCGCAGTGCACCGTGGTGAGGACGTACTCGGGATGGATGTCGGCCTTCATTGCCGGGCCAGGATAGCAGCGGCGGTTTGGCCGGCGACGTTGCCTCCCGAGACCACGAGCACCGGATCGGAGGCCTGGATCTTGCCGCTCAGCCAGGCGGCGGCGGCAGCAGCAGCGGCCGGCTCGCAGGCGAGCTTGGTGCGCTCGTAGAGGAAGCGGAAGGCGTGCTCGATCTCGTCCTCGGTGACGAGCACGCGCTCCAGGTCGCGGCAGATCTCGAGCGGAAGGCGGCCCGCGACGGGCGCATTCAGCCCGTCCGCGACGGAGCGCGGCGACACCCAGGTCGGCTCCCCACGCTCGATCGCGGTGTGCAGCGCCGTGCTGCCGGCGGGCTCGACGACGACCACGCGGGTGCGGTGGCCGATCGCGGTCTGGATACCCGAGACGAGCCCGCCGCCCCCGACGGGCACGACGACGACGTCCGCGTCGGGAGCGTCCTCCTCGATCTCGAGCCCGACCGTGCCCGCACCCGCGAGAACGAGCGGGTCGTCGAACGGGTGCACGAGCGTGCGGCCGGTCGTCTCGATCAGCCGGTCGAGCCGCTCGAAGGCGGCGGTCGGGTCGGCCGCTTCGAGGTCGACCGTCGCGCCGTAGCCTCGCGTCGCCTCGATCTTCTGCGCGGACGCGCCCTGCCACATCACGACGAGCGCGTCGATGCCGGCCTCCGACGCGGCGAAGGCGGTCGCCTGCGCGTGGTTGCCGGCGCTGATCGCGATCACGCCGCGCCGACGCTCCGCCTCGGTGAGGTTGCTGATCTTGTTGAGCGCGCCGCGCGCCTTGAACGAGCCTGTCCGCTGGAAGAGCTCGCACTTCAGGCGCGCGCCGAGCGTGCGGCTGCGCAGGAGCGGGGTGCGCGGCAGGCGGTCGCCGATCGTGGCCCGGGCCTGCTCGACGTCCACGCGGGTGGGGACGATCATGCCCGCTCCAGCCCCGGCAAAGCCGGCGCCTCCGCTCCCGCGAGCTCCGTCGAGCCTCCGCTCATACCCGCTCCAGCCCCGGCGAAGCCGGCGCCTCCGCTCCCGTGAGCTCCGTCGAGCCTACGCTCATGCGGCGTCTCGTTGGCGCACGGCTTCGAAGAGCAGGAGGGCCGCGCAGGTCGCCGCGTTGAGGCTGTCGGCGGTGCGCGCGTTCATCGGTACGGAGACCTGCACGTCGGCAGCTTCGCGCCACACGGCGTCGAGTCCTTCGTCCTCTGCTCCCACGATCAGCGCGGTGGGCCCGGTCAGGTCGACGCGGGTGTAGCTCAGAGGCGCGTCGACGACCGCGGCGACCTTGCGCATCGGCAGGCCGCGAACGTCGTCGATCGCGGCGCCGAGGATCGGCAGCGTGAAGACGGAGCCGGTGGAGGCGCGAATCGCGTTCGGGTTCCATGGATCCGCCTCCGCGCCGGCGACGAGCAGCGCGTCGGCGCCGGCGGCGTCGGCGGTTCGCGCCATCGCGCCGAGGTTGCCCGGCTTCTCGATCTTCACCGCGACGAGGATCAGCCTTGGATCCGGCGGGAGAGCTCGCCGCGGGGCCTCGAAGATCGCGAGCACCCCTTCCGGGTCGCGGCGGTACGCCATCCTGGAGAGCACGCGGCCGCTGACCTCCTCGGCCCGCCCGGCCGCGGCGTCGAGCAGGTGACGGGCGCCGGGACCCGGGACGCCGGAATCGAAGGCGACCCGCCAGTCCGGCGACAGCTCGGAAGCGACGTAGAGCCGGCGGAGAACGAGCCCTGCCGCGATCGCCCGCCCCACCTCGCGCGGCCCCTCGGCGACGAGCAATCCCTCCCGCCGCCGCTCACGCGACTTCCGCAGCCGCAGGACGTCCTTGACCCGAACGTTGTCGACCGAGGTGATCACCCAGGGGCTGAATCTAGTGATGTGGCGGCAGCCTGACCCGCGGCTACGATCGGCGCATGATCGAGCTCGGGCACGCGACCGACCGACGCCCCCCGTTTCGGTACGCGGCGTACACGCGCGTCGGGTTCTCCGAGACCGACGC
This sequence comes from Gaiellaceae bacterium, assembly GCA_050697615.1. Classification (GTDB taxonomy): domain Bacteria; phylum Actinomycetota; class Thermoleophilia; order Gaiellales; family Gaiellaceae; genus PALSA-600. The sequence goes on along the minus strand of JBOGZX010000063.1, from coordinate 1,578 downwards.
GCAGGGTGTCGTCTACTACGGCCGCTACCTTCCGTACTTCGATCTCGCACGCACCGAATACCACCGGCACCTCGGTCGCATCACGCTCGGGGACGTCGACCTCGCGATGCGCGCCCTCACGGTCGAGTACGACGCCGGCGCACGCTTCGACGACCTGCTCGAGGTGTTCGTCCGCGTGGAGCGGATCGGCCGCACCAGCATCACCTACGACCATGCCGCCTACCGCCTCGGCGAGGACGGCGGCAGCGACACGCTGATGGCGACCGCATCCGCGACGCTCGTGTGCATCGCGCTCGCAACGCGCACGGCCGTACCGGTGCCCGAGGGCTTCCGGAAGCGAATCGCCGACTTCGAGCGGGTTCCGAACGCCGTCTGATCCAGGCTGAGCGAGACGCCGCCCGCTACGGCCCTGTCGGGCCGGCGCGGGCAGCGCCGCCGGCGTCCTCTCCCCTGCTCGCTCGTTGTAGGAGACGGGTACGCGGCGCGCTATCCCTTGATCGAGGTACTCCGTTCGAGGGCGCGAACGCCGCCGCGCGCGGCCCTACGAGGGGGTGACGCGGTATGCGTCGAAGACGGCTTCCAGGTTCCGCAGCGCCGTGAGCAGCGAGCGCAGCGCCTTCAGGTCGCCGACCTCCGCCGTGTAGCGGTTCTTCGCGAGCTGGTCCTCGACCGAGCCGCCGTAGCTGACGATGTTCGCTCCGTGCTCGGCGAAGGTGCGGGCCACGTCCTCGAGCAGGCGCGGGCGATCCCATGAGTCCACGGCGATCTGCACGCGGAAGCTCTTCGCCGCGACCGCGCCGTCCCACTCGACGGGCGTCAGGCGCTCCGGGTTCCGCCGCAGCGCCTTGACGTTCGGGCAGTCGTCGCGGTGGATCGTGATGCCCCGGCCGAGCGAGATGTAGCCCACGATCCCGTCGCCCGGAACGGGCGTGCAGCACTTCGCGAGCCGCACGAGCACGTCGGTGACGCCCGGCACGACGACGCCGAGGTCGGTGCCCTGGATCGTCTCGCGCGCCCTCGGCGACTTGGTGACGACCGGCGCCTCCTCGGCCACCTGCTCGGTCTTCAGCCGCTGGATCACCTTGTTGACGATCGCGCCGGGCTGCAGCTTCCCGGAGCCGAGTGCGAGGTAGAAGTCCTCCGCCTTCTTGAAGCCGACGTCGCGGATCACCTGGGCGAGCGTGGCCGACCCGCGCAGCTTCGCGTACGGCAGGTTCTGCGCCTTCAACGCCTGCTCGAGCGCCTCGCGCCCCTTGTGCTCCGCGTCCTCCCGCGTCTCGCGCGAGAACCACTGCCGGATCTTGTTGCGCGCGCGCGAGCTCTTCGCGAGCGACATCCAGTCACGCGACGGCCCGCGGCCCTGCTTCGAGGTGAGGATCTCCACGAAGTCGCCGTTTCGCAGCGTGTAGTGCAGGGGGACGATGCGGCCGTTGATCTTCGCGCCGGTGCAGGTGTTGCCGACTTCGGAGTGTACGGCGTAGGCGAAATCGATGGGGCAGGATCCTGAGTGGAGAACAATCACGCGGCCTTTGGGAGTGAAGCAGTAGACCTCTTCCGGGTACAGATCCACCTTGAGGG
>JBOGZX010000062.1:0-3088 GCA_050697615.1 Gaiellaceae bacterium | reverse complement strand
CTCCGGTGCGAGCGCGGGCGCCGAAGGCAATAAGACCGCGGGCGGCGTCGGGAGCGCCGGCGGCGCCCCAGCGGGTGGCGTCGGGAGCGCCGGCTGCACCGGAGCAGTGATCGCGGGCGGCGTCGGGAGGGGCGACGACGCGAGCGTCTGACTCGTCGTCGTGGCGGCGATCAGGACCGCCGTCGAACCCACGCCGGAGGCCTGCGTCACGGCGCCGGAGTCGCCGGGGCTCCCGATCCGAATCGAGACGGCGATGTTGCACGAAAGGCAGATCGTCACGCCGCTCGTCGAGAGCGCACTCGTCGAAAGCGGAGACGGGTCGGGCTCGCCGCATCCGTCCGGCAGCGAGTCCGGAGCGCAGTTCCAGATCGTGGTCGACCCAGGCATATGATCGGAGCTGCCGACGGGCTTCTGTTCGCTCGTATTCGTAATATCACTCAAATTACTGTTAGTGATATTACCGCTCCCCTCGGGGGTGGGCACCTCGGTGGTGGGAGCGGCCGAGGCGGTCGACGGCGCGGGCGCCGCTGGGGCGCTCGAGGAGGCTGCAGGAGTGGGATCGGGTTCGGCGGGGGCAGGCTCCGGAAACGCAGGCGGAGGAGCCGTGGCCGATGCGGCCGGGACCGACGGAGCCGGTACCGCAGGTGGTATCGCGCCCGAAATCGACGGTATCACCGGTACTTGCGAAGCACCTGCCGGGGCCCCGGGAAGCTCGGACGTCCTCGTCGGCGCGGGATCGGAGGACGGCGCCGGAGCTCCGGACGCCGCCGCGACGATTGCGGTCGGATCCGGCAGCTGCGGCCCGCCGTCGTCCGCGAGCGCGGCCGGTACGACGGTTCCGACGACCGCCCAGGCGAGGAGCAGAACGCAGATGCAATGGACGAAGCGCGAGGTCAGCACGACGATCTATGAAGACATGTACCCCGTTGTGAGTGCGTCGATACAGAAAATCGATTGCAAAGAGATTTGCATTTATCGACGGAGCGCGTAGCATCGGGCAATGCGCGAAGCGCGAGCCCTGTCGGGAGCGGAGCGGCGGCAGTTGATCGAGCGGCACCTGCCGCTTGCCCGCAGCGTGGCACGGCGCTTCGCGGGTCATGGCGAGCGGCGGGACGACCTGACGCAGGTTGCCGCGCTCGCTCTGGTCCGAGCGGTCGACCGGCGGGATCCGGCGAGGCCGGAGGCGCTCACCGCCTACCTGGCGCGATGCATCGAAGGCGAGATTCGCCGCCACCTGCGAGATCGCGCGTCGCCCGTGCGCCTCCCGCGCTCGGCGCAAGGCCCCGCGGCGCGCGCCCGAATGTCGACCGAGGCTCGGGCAGTCGCCGATTCGGCGGCTCGGCCGCTCCGCCTCTCCGAGGAGACCTCGGACACGGCGAAGCCACCAGACGAGCTCGGCGTGGACAGGGCGCTCGTCGCCTGGGCCGCAGGCGCCCTCGACGAGCGAGAGCGGCAAATCGTCCTGCTCCGCTTCTTCCTCGACCGTACGCAGGCGGAGGTCGCCCGGTCTCTCGCTCTCTCACAGGCGCAGGTCTCGCGCCTACTCGAGGACTCGCTGGTCAAGATGCGCCGCCGGCTCGAGCGCAAGGCGTCCTTGTGACAGGAGAAACGAGCCGCTACGCTTTGCAAACGGTGGCAGCGAGCGTCGAGCGGGTCCAGGAGAGCGAGCCGACCCACAGCGGCCGTCTTCTCCTGCGGATGCCGCGGTCGCTGCACGCCGAGCTGGCGGCCCGATCCGACGCCGACGGAGTGAGCCTGAATCAGTTCATCGTGGCGGCGCTCGCCCGGTCGGTCTCGAGCGACGCGCCGCCTGCGCACGAGTTCGGGGGCGCCGGTGACGCGAGTCCGGAGCGCCGCCCTCGCCCGGCGGCCCCGGCGCTGCGATACGCCCTGCTCGCGAACGCCGTGGTCGTGGCGCTCGCGGCGGTGACCGCGATCGCGCTGCTCCTGACCGCCTGGCGCTGAGCCCCGGCGGCAAGCGGGGCGCTCGGCACGAGGCGGGCGGCGCGTCGCAGCCGAGTCAGTAGGGTGCACGCCATGGCCACTGCCACGATGTACACCAACCACGGCACGATCGAGCTCGAGCTCTACGACGAGGACGCACCGAAGACGGTCGAGAACTTCAAGAAGCTCGCCCGGGACGGGTTCTACGACGGGGTGATCTTCCACCGCGTGATCCGCGACTTCATGATCCAGGGCGGCGACCCCACGGGCACCGGCTCCGGCGGCCCCGGCTACCAGTTCGAGGACGAGCTCAACGACCGCAAGGTGGAACGCGGCGCCCTCGCGATGGCGAACGCGGGCCCGAACACGAACGGCTCGCAGTTCTTCGTGGTCACCGCGGAGGCGTGCCCCTGGCTCGACGGCAAGCACACCGTATTCGGACGGGTCACTGCGGGCATGAACGTCGTCGACGCGATCGAGAACGTCGAGACGGGGCGCGGCGACCGCCCCCGCGACGACGTTCGCATCGAGTCCGTCGCGGTCGGCTGAGAGCCCGCAGGTAGCCTGGATGGATGTCCCAGGAAGAGCAACCGGACGCGGGACAGGAGGTCGTCTGCCCGCACTGCAAGAAGACGTTCACCGCTGAGCTGATGGCCGGCAACGCCGAGCGCTACCGCGGGTTCAAGTGCCCGCACTGCAAGCTCTTCGTGCCCGCAACGCGCATCCGCACCTGACGTGCGGCCGGCCCGGCCGGCGCGAACGGTCGGCTACATGCAGTCGCGAAGCGCCTGCGCCTCGGGCAACGACTCGAGCTTCTTCAGCGTGTTGTTCTCGATCTGACGGATCCGCTCGCGGGTGACGCCGAACGCCTTCCCGACCTCTTCCAGCGTGCACGGCTGGCCGCCGGTCAGCCCGAAGCGAAGCTCGATCACCTGACGCTCGCGCTGTGGCAGCGACGCGAGCGCCACCTCGATGTCCGACCGGCGCAGCGTCAGCGACGCCGCCTCGTCGGGCGTCTCGGTGTTCTCGTCCTCGACGAAGTCGCCCAGCTCGGAGTCCTCCTCCTCGCCGATCGGCTTCTCGAGCGAGATCGGATGCTGCGCCATCCGCAGGATGTCGCGCACCTCGTCGGTCGTCATCTCGA
>JBOGZX010000061.1:0-1847 GCA_050697615.1 Gaiellaceae bacterium | reverse complement strand
GACATCCACACCGCGACGGCGGCCGAGGTGCTCGGGGTCGAGCCGGCGAAGCTGACGAGCGCGCAGCGTAGCGTCGCCAAGATGATCAACTTCGGGATCGTCTACGGGATCTCGGCGTTCGGGCTGTCCGAGAACCTGGAGATCCCGCGTGACGAGGCGCAGCGCTACATCGACGCCTATCTCGCGCGGTTCCCGCACGTGCAGGACTTCATCGCGCGGACGGTGGAGCAGGCGCGGCAGGACGGCTACGTCACGTCGCTGCTCGGCCGCCGCCGTCCCGTGCCCGAGCTGCGCGCGTCGAACCGGCAGACGCGCGGCTTCGGCGAGCGGATCGCCGTCAACTTCGTCATGCAGGGCTCGAACGCGGACATCATCAAGGTCGCGATGATCCGCATCGCGCGGCGGCTGCGCGAGGAGGGGAGAGGCGGCAGGCTCGTTCTGCAGGTGCACGACGAGCTGCTGCTCGAGGTGCCGGAGCCCGAGGTGTCGAAGGTGCGGGACCTGGTGCGCGCGGAGATGTGCGGCGCCTACGAGCTCGACCCGGCGCTTGCGGTCGACGCCGGCGTCGGCGACAACTGGGCGGAGGCGAAGAGCTGAGCGGCTAGGTCGCCACGAAAGGCGGAGACCCTTGTCCGTCACGACCTGCTGACACACTGACTTGCGATGACGTTAGAAGCTGTCGGACACTTTCGCGAATCGACGCAGACGGCATACCTGCCGGTGAACCGGATCCACGAGGGGGACGCGCGCGATCTGCTCCCACGTATCGAGCCCGAATCGGTCGCGTTGAGCATCTGGTCGCCGCCGTATTTCGTCGGCAAGTCCTACGAGGAGGACCTAACCTACGAGGCCTGGGAAGGCCTGCTCGAATCCGTCATCCGACACCACTTTCGGATAGTCGCGCCCGGAGGGTTCGTCGCGATCAACATCGCGGACATCCTGTGCTTCGCCGATGCGGAAATGCCGCGCGTCCAGGCCGACGTGGTGTCGACGAAGAGGAGCCCGGTGACGCGTGAGATGGTACTCGAGGCGAAAACCCGCCATCCGGGCATGAACCGATACGAGCTCGCCGCGCTGCTTGGCTGCAGCGAGCAGACGGTCGAGCGCCGGCTGAGCCACAACAACGTCCGCGGCGGAAAGTACGGCGCGCAGACGAAGGTGAAGACGGTCGCCGGCCTCGTCGAGGGCTGGGCGGAGGCGGCGGGTTTCTACCTGTACGACAGACGCGTGTGGGCGAAGGATCCCGCCTGGGCGAACAGCCGCTGGCACTCGCTCTCCTACCGGGCGGTCGACGAGTTCGAGTACGTGTTCATTCTCTGGAAGCCGGGCATCACCCGGGTCGACCGCGGACGCCTTCGCCCGGAGGAGTGGCGGGACTGGGGGTCGCGGGCCGTCTGGGAGCTGCGGTCGGTGCGGTCGAACGACGACCACGAGGCGAAGTTCCCGCCCGAGCTTCCGAGACGCCTGATCCGACTGCTCTCCGACCCGGGCGACGTGGTGCTCGACCCGTTCGTCGGGAGTGGCACGACCGCGGTTGCCGCGATGCTCGAAGGGCGGCAATTCATCGGTATAGAGTTGCTGCCGCATTACGCGAGGCTGGCCCGCGAGGCCGTCGAACGTGCCCGCGAGCAGATCGCGGGCGAGCTGTCGCTCGCCGCCGGCTAGCCGGGATCGGACAGCGGGCTCCGCGCGGAACGTGGCTATACTTCCCGGCCGCTTGGCTTCCAACGATCTCATGCAACAGGAGCCCGGCGTCTGGATCGAAGGTCCGGACGGCGAGCTGATCCCCGACTACGACTCCACCTTCCCCGAGATCAACGAGGGGCAGGTCGTGCACGGCACCGTCG
>JBOGZX010000060.1:0-1678 GCA_050697615.1 Gaiellaceae bacterium | reverse complement strand
CCACGAGCCCCACCACAAATTATATTTCACCCTCATCCCCGGACGGCACTGCGTGGCTGTGGCAGTCGACGTAGAGGGGCACCGCGGCAGGGTAGCCGCCGCGCGCGGCGCTCTAGCTGCGGAGGTAGAGCTGGAGGTCCGGGGCGACCGTGCGCAGCTCGCGCAGGGCCCGGGTCTCGAGCTGGCGGACGCGCTCGCGGGTGACGCCCAGGTCGGCGCCGACCTCCTCGAGCGTCTGCGGCGGCCTGCCGTCGAGCCCGAAGCGGCGCAGCAGCACCTGCTTCATCCGTGGGTTGAGCCGCTCGAGCGCCGCGCTCAGCTCCTGCGAGCGCGCGTGCACGGCGGTCGTGGCGTCGGGCGAGTCCGAGCTGAGATCCTCGATCAGGTCGACGACCGTGCTCTCGCCGTCGCCCACCGGCGTCTCGAGCGAGACCGGGTCCTCGACCAGGTCGAAGAGCTCGCGGACGCGCTCCACCGGAAAGCCCGAGTCCTTCGCGATCTCGTCCACGCTCGGGTCTCGGTTCAGCTTCTGCACGAGCTGCCGCCGCGACCGCATGACGCGCCGCACCTGCTCGGCCACGTGGACCGGCAGCCGGATCGTGCGTCCCTGGTCGGCCAGCGCGCGCGTGACCGCCTGCCTGATCCACCAGGTGGCGTAGGTCGAGAGCTTGAACCCGAGCTTGTAGTCGAACTTCTCGACCGCCCGGATCAGGCCCATGTTGCCCTCCTGGATCAGGTCGAGCAGCGGCACGCCGGCCTTCGTGTAGTTGCGTGTGATCGACATCACGAGACGCAGGTTGCACTCGATCAGGCGCTGCTTCGCGGCTTCGTCTCCCAGGTCCTTGCGGCGTGCGAGCTCGCGTTCCTCGGCGGCGGTCAGGAGCGGACCGTCGCCGATCTGGCGGACGTAGAGCTTCAGCGGGTCGGCCGACTGGAGTCGGTCCTCCTCGCTCAGGACGGCGTTGCCCGGCTCGGCGTCGTCGGCCTCCGACTCCGGCTCGTCGATCTCGTCGAGGGCCGGGAGCAGCTCGAGCGCGGGCTCGGGCTTGTCGATCTCGTGAGCCGGCTCCGGGAGCATCTGTTCCACCCGACTCGTATCGGCCGCAGGAACCGGAGTCTTGAGATGTAAAGAGTGCGTGCCCGTCCACAACAAAGGCGCCGGCGCTCCGTCCCACTCTTCCGAGGACTCGAATTCGAATGTGCGGCATCGCGGGATACAGCCTGTGCCCACGCTCCCCGGTGGAGCGGACGCTGGCCGCGCAGTCACTCCTTGCAGGGATCGCCGAGCGCGGCGCCGACGCCGTCGGCTATGCGTTTCGCGCACCCGGCGGCACCTACCCCACCGTCGTCAAGCAGCGTACGGCCGCGTCGGGCCTCCTCGAGCGTGTCTCGGTTCCCGCGGATGCGAACCAGTTGCTCGTACACGTCCGCGACTACACGAAGGGGCATCCCTCGATCGCGGCAAACAACCACCCGGTCCGCCACGGCCCGGTGGTCGGCATCCACAACGGGATCATCCTCAACGACGACGAGCTGCTCGCGGACTATCCCTGTGCGCGGGCCGAACCGCGCATGACGGTCGACTCCGAAGCGATCTTCGCGCTTGCCGCCCATTCGGAGAACGACCCGCAGGCCCTCGAGGCGCTCACCGGCGCGATGGCGACCGCATGGCTCGATC
>JBOGZX010000059.1:0-8963 GCA_050697615.1 Gaiellaceae bacterium | reverse complement strand
CCTCACGACCCAGGCCCAGATCCGGTCGCCGTCCTTGAGGAAGAAGAACAGCAGGAAGAGCGCGAGCAGCGTCCCGACAGTGCTCAGCGGCACGATGATCGCGGTCGAGCTGGCCGTCGGGACGCTGCTCGCGCTCTTCCTGCTGTTCTTCTTCCTCAAGGACGGCGACCGGATCTGGGCCTGGGTCGTGAGGCTCTTCCCGGGCGACGCTCGTGCCGATGTCGAGGCGATCGGCAGACGCGGCTGGAAGGTGCTCGGCGGCTACCTGCGGGGCGTCTCGATCGTCGCGCTCGTCGACGCCGTCCTGATCGGCGGCGCGCTGGCCGTGCTCGGCGTCCCGTTCGCGTTGCCGCTCGCGCTGCTCACCTTCCTCGGCGGCTTCCTGCCGATCGTCGGGGCGAACCTCGCCGGCTTCGCGGCCGCGATGGTCGCGCTCGTCAGCGACGGCCTTCTCACCGCGCTCGTCGTCGCGGCAGTGGTGCTCGTCGTGCAGCAGCTCGAGGGGCATCTGCTGCAGCCGCTGATCGTCGGCCGCAGCGTGCGGCTGCACCCGGTCGCGATCCTGCTCGCGATCACCGCCGGCGGCGTGCTCTGGGGCATCCCCGGCGCGTTCCTCGCGGTGCCGCTCACGGCCGTCTCCGCGGCCGCGGCCTCCCACCTGCGGACGGGCTCAGACGCGCTCGCGGGCGCGGGGCCGGGCCTCGAGAGCCCGTCCGAGGTCGGCCGCTGAGAGAATCCCCACGAGCCGCCCGCCGTCGAGGACGACGCCGCGGTTGACCTTGCTCTCCGAGAGCTCGTCGAGCGCGTCGATCGCCGCCTCGTCCGGGCCGAGCTCGGGCACGCGCTGCTCGGGGATCATGCACTCGCGCACGTTGCGCTGGTTCCACGTGTCGCGTGGAACCGACGAGACGCAGCTGAAGGCGAGCAGCCCCACGACGTCCCCGTCGTCGAGCACGGGATACGTCGTGTGGCGACGCTGCCACGCCACCTCGTCGATGAACCGGCCGAGCGTGTAGTCGGAGGGGACCGTGACCGGATCGGGCGTCATCAGGTCGCGCACGCGCAAACCGGCGAGGGCGTTCCGCGCGACGAGGTGGCGCTGCTCGGCGGTCGCGGCGCCGAGCAGGAACCAGCCGATGAACGCGAGCCAGGCGCCGCTGAACACGCCCTGGAAGATGAACAGGAAGATCCCGGCCGCGATCAGCAGATAGCCGAAGCCGCGCCCGATCGACGCGGCCACGCTGGTCGCCCAGCCGAGGTCGTTCCTCGTCCGCCACAGCACCGCTCGCAGCACGCGTCCGCCGTCGAGCGGGAGCGCCGGGAGCAGGTTGAAGACGAGCAGGATCAGGTTGACGTAGCCGAGCCAGGCGAGCACGCCGTCGACCGCGCTCGGCAGCGTGAGCGCCCAGGCGAGCACGGAGCAGGCGACGCCGATCACGAGCGAGACCGCAGGGCCGGCAAGGGCTATCCGGAGCTCGGCGAGCGCGCTCGGGAACATGCCCTTGAAGCGCGCCACGCCGCCGAACAGCCAGAGCGTGATCCCGTCCAGCTCCATTCCCTCGCGCCGCGCCGTCACCGCGTGCCCCAACTCGTGTGCGAGCAGCGAGGCGAAGAAGAGGAAGGCGGCGACGACCGCCATCGCGACATAGGTGCCGCTCGAGTGGCCTGGATCCTGATCCGGGAAGACACCTGAGGCGAGCGACCACGTGATCAGCGCGAAGACGACGAGCCAGCTCCAGTTGACGCCGACCTCGATCCCCGCGATCCGGCCCAGCCTGAAGCTCGACTCCATGAATCCTCCTCGGTTGTGGCGGCTCTCTTCCCCGATGCCGGGAACTGAATCGAGATCGCCCAAGCCGGACGGCTACCCGCTCGCAGGAACCGCGAATCCGAGCGCTCGCAGCCTCGCGAGCACAAGCTCGTTCGGCACCTTCGCGCGTTGCTCGACCGGGGGCAGATGACTTGCGATCGTGGTGCGGATCCGGTCGCGGTTGTCCCACGAGCGGTCGACCTCGGCGATCAACCCTCCCGCGCTGATGTTGCCGAGCGGCGGCCGCTCGATCTCGAGCTCTTCGAGGAGGCCCGTGACCTTGGTCGCGTAGGGAAGCGCGGCGAAGGGCGTCCCGCGGAGGGTCGCGAAGATGAGGAAGTGGAGGCGCATGCCGACGACGAAGTCGAACCGGTCCATGAGCGCGAGGATCTGGCGAGGTGAGTAGCGCCGCCGCAGGACCTCGACGCGATCGGCGTTCTGCATGTGCGCCACGACAGCGTGGCTGTGTCGCAGGTCCGCTCTCTCCATGGGGACGAAGACGACATCCGCGTTGTACCGGTCGACCATGAAGTCGGCGGTGTTCGCGAGCAGCGCGTGGTACTCGTCGGGATCGATGTCGGGGGCGGCCGGCCCGGGCTCCCGGACGGAGAAGCCGACGAGCTCGCGGCCGCGGTGGACGCCCTCGGCCTCGAGCGCGCCCGCGGCGAGCTCCGCCGGCTCGAGCAGGAACGCCGGGTCGGCGACGAGCTGGATGTCGCGAACCACGCCGACGTCCTCGAGCAGTCGATATGCCAGCCGGTCGCGGACGGTGACGATCGTTGTCGGCGACGCGTTGAGGGCGTCGCGCACGGCGCGCCGTGACGTCTCGCTCGCGAGCGGCCCGGCGCTGATCGCGTAGAGCAGGACCGGAACGCCGGCATCGTGGGCGAGGAACACCTCACGCAGGTAGGTCTCGGCCTCTCCGTCGTAGAGGATGCCGCCGCCGCCCAGGATCAGGAGGTCGAGCTCTCCGACCTCGGGGGCGATCTCCTTCCTCGTCAGCGACCTCACCGGGACGACCCGGTCGACGTCGATGCGGGCGCTCGTGTCGGCGGCGTTGCGGGAGAAGACGGTGATCTCCGCGTCGATGCTCGCACGCAGGCGCGTGAGGATCCCCTCGAGAATCGCCTCGTCGCCGAGGTTGAGGCCCCCGTAGGAGCCGGAGATGCCGATCCGCGGACGCCTCGTCTGCGACATGCTCTCTCCTCAGACCGGGGTCAGCGAGGGCCAGGAGAGCTCCACGCCCTGGCGCCGCAGGAGGGACTGGAGCTCGTCCAGCAGGTCTGACCGGCTTCCGACCTGACGCGGCAGGACGCGGCGTTCGAGGCAGAACGCGGCGAGCGTGCCGGCCGCCTCGCCGACGCTCCACTCGACGGGATGGACGCGGAACGCGCCGTTCGCGATGTGCGTCACACCCAGGTTCTTGCCTCCGGGAAGCAGGTTCTCGACGCGGATGGGGATCAGCGCGCCGAGCGGGATCTGGAACGGCCAGCAGCCGAGGTCGAGATAGCCGGAGCCGCTCACGCGGGGATGCAGGTCGATGCGATAGCAGCCGACGCCGACCGAGTCCCGGAACCGCTCGGGGCCGTCGGGCCGGAGCGGGTAGGCGATGTGCTGCTCGCGGACGGTGAACTCGGCGGCGATCCGGCGAGAGTCGCGGACGTACGGAGCCGGCGCGAGACCGTCGGCGGTGCCGCCGACGACGTCCCCGCGAAGGCGGAGGCCGGGATAGCCGTGGCCGTCGTCGGGCCTCGGCGCCTCGGTCTGGAGCCAGTGGAGCAGGCTGAGGCTGAGCTGCCGTGCGTCCTCGAGGTTCCGCTCGCGCTCCTCCGCGTCGACGCCCACCACCGGTCCGAACCAGTAGTCGTTCTGGGGCCAGTTGACGACGGTGACGTCGCTGCGCGCGTAGCCGTCCTCGAAGTGGGTGCGGTCGAGGATGCGGCGAAAGCTCCACCACGACTGCTCTCCCTTCGCGGCGAAGAGCGGTCGCGTCAGAGGCTCGTTCGTCTCCGGCTCCGGGGTCGTCCAGCCGAGAAGCGGTCCCGGCCAGCCCCGGGGATGCAGGTCGCGCCAGCGCTCGTACTGCCGCGGGCGGTCGATCGTGTGGTCCTCTCCGGGCAGGTGCTCGAGGGCGAAGCAGACGGTGATCGCCTGCTGGTCGTTCGAGTCCGCAACGTCGGAGGCGTGTGGCTCGCCGGTCTCGGCCTGCGACTCCGCGCCGAGCACGTGCTCGACGTTTGCGAGCTCCAGCAGGTCCCCGTAGGGGGTCGCGTCGAGGAAGAACCGAGCCTCGAGCAGCTGTTCCGCTCCGGTCTCCAGGTCCTGCACCTTCACCGCGGTGATCCGGTCGCCGTCCGTCCAGGCCTCGACGGGTCGGTGTGGGCGCAGCACGGTCAGCCGGCCGGCGAGCTGGTGCGGCGCCAGCAGCTGGTGGAGCACCGCGACCGCGACCCTGGGATCGTGGCAGAGGCGGCTGACCCAGCCGTTGCCCGGATTGAGCGCCGGCTCGGCTCGCGCCTCGGCGGTGAGCGGGAGGTGCGCCCGGTAGTAGTCGCGGATCCCTTCCCGCAGCCTCCGGTATCCGGCGGTGGGCGGGAACTCCTCGATCCACGGGTGCTCGTCGGGCGGGACGGCCTGATTCGTCAGCTGTCCGCCCAGCCAGCGGGTCTCCTCGGTGAGGGCGACGGTGCGGCCCAGCTGCGTTGCGGCGAGGGCCGCGGCACACGCGCCGAGCCCTCCGCCGACGATCGCGATCTCCGCCGACAGCGTCTGCATCCCCGGACCGTTCCCGGCGGGCCGGCGTCTACTCATCGCGTCGGCCTTCTCACCGCGGGTCGGTCTCGTCACCCGTGGGCGGCATCCGCCCCCCGAAATCGGGGCTCGCGCCCATTGGCCGGCAGCCGGCACGGGGGCACCATCGACGTAGATCGCAAACAGACGACTCGCTCGACGGAAGGAGACAACGATGAACGTCAACGGACAGCAATCGACGTACCCGCTCCGGCTCGAAGGGACCCTGGAGCCGAGGCTGAGCCGGGGGCTCTGGCTCGTGAAGTGGCCGCTCGCGATCCCGCACTTCTTCGTGCTGGCGCTCCTCTGGATCGTGTTCACGATCCTGAGCGTGGCCGCGCTGGTCTCGATCCTCGTCACCGGCCGCTACCCGCGCGGCATCTTCGACTTCAACGTGGGCGTCCTGCGCTGGACGTGGCGCGTCGGCTTCTACTCGTACGGCGCGCTCGGAACGGACAGGTACCCGCCGTTCACGCTCGCGGACGTCCCCGACTATCCGGCGCGGCTCGACGTGGACTATCCGGAGTCGCTGTCGCGCGGGCTCGCCCTCGTGAAGTGGTGGCTCCTGGCGCTACCGCACTACCTGATCGTCGGGGTCTTCGCCGGCGGCGCGTGGACGGCGTGGACGACGCACGAGGAGTGGTCGTGGAGCGGCGGCGGGCTGATCGCGCTGCTCGCCACGATCGCCGGCTTCGTGCTGCTCTTCACCGGCCGGTACCCGAGGTCGATCTACGACTTCGTCCTCGGCATGAACCGCTGGGTCTTCCGTGTCGCCGCCTACGCGGGGCTGATGACGGACGTCTACCCGCCGTTCCGGCTCGACCAGGGCGGCGAGGAGCCGCCGGCGGCGGACGGCTCGCCCGGTGCGCTGCCGCGGACTCCGGCCCCGGTGCAGTCGTGAGCGCCCGGCAGTACGGGAAAAGGGTGTCAGACGCGCCTTGCGCGTCGGACACCCGTTGTGCGGGTTTCCGAGTGTCTGACCCCGAAGGGGTCTGACACCTCCTGCCCGGCTCTCGATCGACCCCAGGGCCTGACACGGTCTTCGGCGGCCTCGAGACACGCCGCACGCTGCCGGCCCGCGCCCGCCAGACGCCGCCGCGGCGTACGAGGTCCGCGGGTGCGGGCGCGGGACGTGCAGGATACGGCGCGTGAGCGAGCACGGCGGACGCCGGCACTACAACGTCACCTTCGCGCTGCTCGCACTGGCGGCGATCTCCTATGCCCTGCTGCAGTCGTTGGTCGCGCCGGCGCTGCCCGACATCCAGCACGCCTTTCATACGTCGGTCAGCTCCGTGAGCTGGGTGCTGACGGCGTACCTCCTCAGCGCGTCGATCGCGACGCCGCTGATCGGACGGCTCGGCGACATGTACGGCAAGCAGCGGCTGCTCGTCGTGGTGCTCATCGTGCTGTGCGTCGCGACGATCGTCTCCGCACTCGCGACGTCGCTCGCGGTGATGCTCGTCGGCCGGGTCGTCCAGGGAGCCGCGGGCGGCGTCTTCCCGCTGGCGTTCGGGATCATCCGCGACGAGTTCCCGCGGGAGCGGGTGGCCGGCGCGGTCGGCGTGATGTCGGCGCTCGCGGGCGTGGGCGGCGGCGCAGGCGTCGTGCTCGCCGGCCCGATCGTCGACAACCTCTCGTATCACTACCTCTTCTGGCTGCCGCTCGCGCCGCTCGTGCTCGCGACGGTCGCCGTCCAGTTCTTCGTGCCGGAGTCGCCGGTGCGCGTTCCCGGTCGGGTGAACTGGACCGGCGCCGCGCTCATGTCGCTGGGGCTCGCGGCGGTGCTCGTCGCGGTGAGCGAGACGCCGCTGTGGCACTGGCTGTCGGCGAAGACGCTCGTCGTGCTCGCGGCCGGCGTCCTGCTGCTCGTGCTGTGGGTTCGCAGCGAGTCGCGGAGCGAACACGCGCTCGTCGACATGCGGATGATGCGGATCCGCGGCGTGTGGACGACCAACGCGGTCGCGCTGCTGCTCGGGTTCGGCATGTACTCCTCGTTCATCTTGCTGCCCGAGCTCGTGGAGACGCCGTCGCGGGCGGGCTACGGCTTCGGCGCGTCCGTGACCGGCGCGGGCTTCTTCCTCGTGCCCTCGACGCTCGCGATGCTCGTCGCCGGCGCGCAGACGGGGCGGCTCGAGAAGCGGTTCGGCTCGAAGCCGCCGCTGCTCGCGGGCGCAGGCCTCACGTCCGCCTCCTACGTGCTGCTCGCATTCGCCCGCAGCGAGCGTTGGGAGATCTACGTCGCGGCGCTCATCCTCGGCGCGGGCATCGGCCTCGCATTCGCGGCGATGGTCAACCTGATCATCGAGAACGTCGGTCCGGCGGAGACCGGGATCGCGACCGGGATGAACACGGTGACGCGGTCGGTCGGCGGCGCGTTCGGGGGCGCGGCCGTCGCCTCGATCCTCGCCGCGAGCGTCGGCTCCGGCCTCTACCCGTCGGCGCACGGCTTCACCGTCGCGTTCGCGGCCTGCGCGATCGCGGTCGCGCTCGGCGTCGTGGTGGGGCTCGCGATCCCGCAGCGGCGACCCACCGACGTCTTCGTCCCGCACGAGGCCGGCGACGTCGTCGTTCTCGCGGCCGATTCACAGGCTTGAGCCGTCTGGTCGGTCGCTCCCGGTCGACCTGACGCGTTCCGGTGCCGCTCGAGGCCGTCTCGTCCATTGCCCGGGCGAGCTACCGCGTATCCGTGCCTGCCTCCTCGCCGTTATCGCATCTGACCCCGTCGGAGGAGGAGCCGTGACCACGCAGGCGTCGACAAAGCCACGAGCCTCCCGGGAAGCCCGGCACGGCGAAGAGGAGCTCGCCCGGAGCAGCGGCTTCGCCTGGCTGGCGCGCGCCGGCTTCGTGGCGCGCGGCGTCGTCTACGTGATCATCGGGATCCTGGCGATCAAGCTCGCGCTCGGCAGCGGCGGCACGAGCGCCAGCCAGCAGGGTGCGTTGAGGACGATCGCCGCGCAGCCGTTCGGCAAGGTGCTGCTGATCCTGGTTGCCGTCGGACTCGGCGGCTACTCGCTGTGGCGGCTGATCCGCGCGCTGCTCGGGCACGGGCCGGAAGGCACGGACAGCGGCTTCGACCGCGTCGCGGCGTTCGCGAGCGGCGTCGTCTACGCGGGTCTGTGCGCGATCGCGGTCGAGATCCTGCTCGGTTCCGGCGGCGGCTCGGGCGGGGCCCAGAAGACCACGGCGGGCGTCTTCGGCTGGCCGGCTGGTCCCTGGCTGGTCGGCATCGCAGGCGTCGTGTTCGTCGGCGTCGGCCTCTACCAGGGCTACAGGGGCATCAGCAGGGACTTCCTGAAGGACTCGAAGACGGAGGAGATGAGCCCGCGTCTCCGCACGTGGATCGAGTGGATCGGCACGTTCGGCCACCTCGCCCGGATGGTCGTGTTCGGCCTCGTCGGTGTCTTCCTGATCAGAGCCGCGATCGACTACGACCCGAACAAGGCGGTCGGGCTCGACGGCGCGCTCGCCAAGGTCGACCGCGCCTCGTACGGGCCGTACCTGCTCGCGATCGTCGCCGCGGGGCTGATCGCGTTCGGCGTCTACTCCCTCAGCGACGCCCGCTACCGGCGCATCTAGCCTGGGGACACTAGAGTTCGAAACGGCATGGCCACGGTGAGCGTCCGCTACATCGTCGACGACGTCGACGATGCGATCTCGTTCTACACGCAACGGCTCGGGTTCCGCGAGGAGATGCACCCGGCCCCTGCCTTCGCGATGCTCTCGCGCGGCGACCTGCGGCTGCTCCTGAGCCGCCCGAGCGGGGTGGGCGGAGGTGGACAGTAGATGCCCGACGGCACGAGTCCCGAGCCCGGCGGCTGGAACCGGCTCTCGCTCGAGGTCATGGATCTCGCCGCGACGGTCGAGGAGCTGCGCGCGAGCGGCGCCCGCTTCCGCAACGAGATCGTCGTCGGCGTCGGCGGTAACCAGATCCTGCTCGAGGACCCGTCCGGGAATCCGATCGAGCTGTTCGAGCCGACGCTGCCGGAAGCCTCGTCGGCGGCGACGCACGAGCATGGGCGGCGCGTGGCGGTCGCCTCGGACGTCGGGACGTTCGCCCGCGCCAACCTGCCGCCGCCGCCCGCGCGCGTGCTCGAGATCGGCGCCGGCGACGGCGCGCTCGCCCGCTCGCTGCGCGAGAGCGGTTACGACGTGCTCGCGATCGACCCCGAGCCGTCAGGAGCCGGCGTGACGTCGTGCCCACTTCACGAGCTGGACGAGCCGCCCGCGTCCTTCGAGGCGGCGGTCGCCGTCGTCTCCCTTCACCACGTCGATCCGCTGGCCGAGTCCCTGCAGCGGCTCGCCGAGGCACTCGAGCCCGGCGCGCCGCTCCTGATCGACGAGTTCGACGTGGGCGCGCTCGATC
>JBOGZX010000058.1:0-1724 GCA_050697615.1 Gaiellaceae bacterium | reverse complement strand
GGCTGCATCGCCTCGAGCAGCTCGCGCCGCCCCCACAGCGCCCCCGCGCCCGTCGGGCCGCACAGCTTGTGCGACGAGAACGCGAGGAAGTCGCAGCCGAGCGCCTGCACGTCGATCAGCCGGTGGGGCGCCGCCTGGGCGGCGTCGACCACCATGATCGCGCCTTGCTCGTGCGCCCACGCCGCCAGCTTCTCGACCGGGTTGATCGTGCCGAGCGTGTTCGAGACGAGGTTGTTCGCGACGGCCTTGACGTTGCCGCGGCGCGCAATCTCGTCGAGCGCGTCGAGCTGCAGCTCGCCGAGGTCGTCGATCGGGATGTGCGCGAACCGGGCGCCGGTCCGCTTCGCAATGAACTGCCAGGGCACGAAGTTCGCGTGATGCTCGAGCTCGGTGACGACGACGACGTCGTCCGGACCGAGGTTGTCGAGCCCCCACGCGTAGGCGACCAGGTTGAGCGCCTCGGTCGAGCTGCGCGTGAAGATCACCTCGCGGTTCGAAGGCGCGTTGATGTACGCGCGCACCTTCTCGCGGGCGCCCTCGTAGCCGGCGGTGGCGTCCTCGGCCAGCGAGTAGACGCCGCGGTGGACGTTCGCGTAGGAGTGCTCGTAGAACTCGCGCATCGCGTCGAGCACGCGGCGCGGCTTCTGCGTCGACGATGCCGAGTCGAGGTAGGCGACGGGCTTGCCGTTGACGAGCCTGTCGAAGACGGCGAACTCGGCGCGCAGGCCGTGAACGTCGAGCTTGGACTGCGCCTGGACCGCCATGACTCCTACTGTACCGAGGCTGCTCCGGCCGACACCTCGGCCCTCGCTCGAGATCAGCGGTGGATGATCTCGCAGCCGGTCAAGCGATCGCTGCGGTCGGCCCAGACGGTGTCGCGGCCGGGCCCGCAGTCGACACGGTCGGTGTGGCCGTCGTTCGCGTGGATCCGGTCGTTGCCGGCGCCGGCGCGAATCACGTCGCCCCACAGCGGCGTGCCCTCGATCACGTCCGCGCGGGCGGTGCCAACGATCGTGCAGCCGCCGGTGAGCGTCCGGACGCGGCCGCCGGCGAGGACCGCCGTCAGCGCGACGTGCCCCGGACAGCCCGGGCGCGAGGCGGAGACGATCAGGCCCGCCTTGCCCCACGAGGTCCCGACGCCGAAGGTGCGGGCTGCGGTGTCGACGGCGTAGCCGCCACCGGTGAGATCGGCGACCCAGGCACCGCCGGCCCGGGAGATCGCGATGCGCGTGCCGTCCGGAGACCAGGAGGGAACGCCCGGATCGCGCAGGTTCGACGCGACGCGGCGGGGCGCCGTCGGCCCGTCTGCCGAGACGACGAAGAGGCTGTGGCCGGCCGAGAACGCGATCTGGGTGCCGCCCGGCGACCATGCGGGAGCGCCGGGGCTCGCGACCGAAGCGACCTTCCGCTCGGCTCCCGGCCCGGCGGCGACGTAGACGCCGTCGTCGCGCTGGAACGCGAGCCGCAGCCCGTCGGGCGACCAGGCCGGAGTCCCGATCGCGCCGGCGGCCCACAACGTCCCGGCGACCCAGAGATCCGTGTTGGTCGAGTTCTTCGTCGTCAGGTAGGCGAGCCGGCTGCTCCCCGGGCGCCAGGCGACGGCGTACGAGCGGCGCGGGGCGAGATACCGCGTCTTCTTCGAGCCGTCGGGATTCGCGGTGTAGAGGATGCCGCCCGAGCTGTAGGCGAGTCGTGCGCCGTCACTCGACCACGAGGGGCCGAGC
>JBOGZX010000057.1:0-5780 GCA_050697615.1 Gaiellaceae bacterium | reverse complement strand
AGGCGATCTACGATGTGCTCGGCCCGGTGCCGGTGCAGCGCTGCGTTCGGCACTATGCCGACGTCGGCATAGTGCCGTTTCTGCCGACGTCGGCATAACGTGCGCACGGAACGCAACGCCCTCGAGCATCTGCCCGAACGCGAGCGGCCGGTAGTGACGCAGCGGCTGCGGCGAGCGTGGGCGCTCAAGGATCACGCCCGCGCAATCGACCAGCTCCGCCGACTCGCCGGCGAGCTCGACCGCACCTATCCCGGCGCCGCCGGCTCGCTGCGCGAAGGGATCGAGGAAACGCTGACGCTGACCCGGCTCGGCGTCACCGGCAACCTCAAGCGCACGCTCGAATCGACGAATCCGTGCGAGTCGATGATCGAGATCGTCCGCCGCACCCAACGCAACGTGAAGCGCTGGAGCTCGGGCGAGATGGCGCTGCGCTGGACCGCCGCCGGCATGCTCGAAGCCGAGAAGCAATTTCGGAGGATCATCGGCTACCGCGACCTCGCCACCCTCGTCATCGCGATCGAACGCGACCACGACGCTCGTCGTCACGCCGATGCCGCGCGCACCCCGACGAAGGAGGCCAGTTTCCTCGTCAATGCCTGACCACCACATCCGGACCGCCACCGAAAATCCACGGCGCGCGGGACATCCTCAGTGCAGGAGCGGCACGAATGAGCGCTGTAGTCCGTCGGTGTTGCCGATGATGTCGCTGCCCGCGGCGAGGAGATGGGTTGGACCACCTTCTCCCCAGTGAGCTGTCGGGGCGAAGGCGTAGTAGGCATCCCAGACGATTCCTTGCAGGCCGCCGAGGGAGTGGTCGCCGAACCAGCGGCCGGAGATTTCTGTTGGGTCCCAGAAGCTCTTGACGCGTGGATCGGCGAAGAACGCTGTCGGGATCTTCGCCTGTGCGTCGCCGGGATACATCGGCTCCCAGAGCACGATCATGTGGAGCTTCGCGTGTGGGTGGGCGGTGAGGATGTGCTGTCGGACCCAACTGGCACCGATGCGGCAGGTCGGTCAAGTCGGTGCGACGAGGACGACGAGTGTCGGCTCTCGCGATGCCGCGTTGAAGACGCTCCGGAGCTGCTGGATGCTCTTCAGCTGTGGCGGCGACGCGGCCGCGTTCAAGCGTCTGCTGGCGTGGGTGGTCTTGCCACCGCCGCAACCGGCCGTGAGCAGTAACAGCGCAGCGAAAAGCGCGAGCGAGTTCCAGGATTTCCGCGGGTTGGTCATTCCGGCACTGTCCCCGTTGTCCGGGCCGGCGGGCGCCGATGTTGGCGGAGGGCGAGGATCAATGCGAGTGCGACTGCTGCGGCCGCGGCGGCGATCACGGGTGTGCCGTGCTGGTGTGCGAAGCTTTCGAGCTGGCCGGAGTAGCGGCTCGCGAAACCGACAACTGGGTCGTCGGCAAGCGTGAGCTGGTTACCGAAGCGGAGCCGGTACCAGTAGTAGACGAGGTAGACGCCCGAGGCGAGGAGGAGTAGCCCGGCGAGTCGGCTGATGTGCGGAAGCAGCCGTCGCAGGAAGCGCGCGATCCCCTGTCTGGTGAATGCAATGGAGACTGCGAGCGCCATCAGCACGAGCGTCATCCCGGCCGCATAGGCGGCGAAGATCGTCAGCTTGGCGGGTCCGAGTGAGGCACCGACGAGCGCGAGAAAGATCGGCAGCGTGCAGCCGAGTGAGGCGGCACCGTAACCGACGCCGAACAGGAACATCGCGGCGGCGGTGCTGCTGCTGCGCCGTGCGCGCGGCCGCAGCTGTATGGAGGCCGGTAGTCGAACGGAGACGCCGGCGAGCGCGAGCAGCCCGGCGCAGGCGAGCGCGGCGCCGGTGGCAAGCCCTAGCCAGGGCACCGCGTCGGCGATGGCGCTCAGTCCGAGGCTGAGCGGCAATCCGACGACAGCGAAGACCGCGAGGAAACCGGTCGCGACGAGCGCGCCGACTAGCAGCCCTTGCAGCGCTCGGGTCGATGCGGCCGGCAGCCGCTTTTCGTCGGCGCCGAGATAGAATGAGAGGAAAGCCGGCAACAGGGGGAACGCGCACGGGTTGACGACGGCGAGACCGCCGGCGGTGAGTGCAATCGTGAATGGAACCGAGCTGCTGTTCACGAACGTGTTACCGGGCTCACTCGATGCCTCCAAGGTCCTCGCGTCGTAGAACGCCGAAGAGGGTGCCGTCGGAGCGGCTGACGATGATCCGAGTCAAGTACTGGTCACGCATCCGCTCGCGAATGGCGTCGATGCGGGCGCTCGGCCGGACCGTGCTCGGTCCCGCTGTCATCGCGCTTTCGACCGTCCCCGGCCCAGCGCCGCGTAGCGCGCGCCGGCCAAGGACGCCGAGGACGACTTGGCTGTCGTCGGTGACCACGCAGATGTCAAATCCTCCCGGCAGCCGAGCTTTCACGTCGGCGACGGTCTCGTCGAGGCGACAGGCCGGGGCGTCCAGTCTTGTGATGCTGGAGACACGAGTGGTGCTGTCGGCCTTTCCTTCAAGCGGAAGGCCGTAGGAGCCCCAGTCGGTTTTGCCGGCCGCGTAGTCGTAGACGCGGGGGAAGCCGAGGCTGTCGAGCCGCGACGCGGCTCGTGGGCTCACGTCTCATTGGTAGTCGTAGCAGTAGACGATCACCGGCCTGCTCGGGTCGAGCTGGCCGACTGTGCTGGTGTCGAGCGTCTTCAGCGGAATGTTGATCGCGCCCGGGAGGCGCTCGTCCTCGTACTCGTCCGCGGGTAGAACCTCGACAAGCTGCGCCTGCTCGTCGCGAAGCAAGCGCGCGACCTCGTCGCGGTCGATCGCTGCCGGCACCTATGCCTCCTCGAGGCTCGCGCCGAAGATGGTGCGGCCGGCGGCCGCGGCCTCGGGTATCGAGATCGGCATCCCGTCCACGCTCGCGTTGTCGCGGAGGTAGCGCTGCGCGGTCTCGGTCGACTCGAAGAAGTTGAGGACATCGCAGCAGCCGCAGTAGCTCGGCCCATCACACGAGCTACTGCCAGCGAGCACGACCGCCGTCTCCGGCTCCCAGCTGATGACGGCGTCCGGGGTAGCGTGCACGCGGATCGCACCGCCGCTGATCGGGTCGTGCGAGCGGACCACGATCGACTGGCCGAGCATCGCAGCGATCCCAAGCGCGTCGATCGCGCACATCGCCTGCACGACACGGCCAGCGAAGGCGACCTCATGTCCACGCGGGCGCCCCGAGAACGGATAGGCAACGGTGATCGTGCCCGCATCATCTGCATGAACGAGATCCTCGCGGGCAAACGCAGCCAGAGCGGCACTCGCCTCGAGCCCGAGTTCCTGCGCCTGCTCGGCGAATTGCGCCGCGGTCGGCGGCATCGCCAACGCGAAGCGCTCGATCACCCAGCGATAGAGCGCCCGCTTGCGGTCGCTCAGCCTGGCTGTTCGTTTCTGGCCGCAGCGGCTGGGTGGGATCGCAGCCGCCTCGAGCACACTCGACACTGATCGTTCGGCGATAGCGGCCTTTGCGAGTGCGTCGCGTATCCAGCGTTCCTCCGGCTGGCCGGCGGGACCGTCGTCGGTAGTGAAGATGCGGCAGGAGAGGGCGTAGTCGCCTCGCTGCGCGGTTAGCGGGTCGACGTCGACGCCGTCGACGCGGATCGTCGGCGAGCCAGGGAAGCGCAGCCGGGTGGCCGCCTCCTGGTCGCCCACATGCACAAGACGCAGATCGGCGTCGGTTCCGAGCTCGCGGTCGATCCGCTCGACGAGCGCGACCGCCGGCTCGTGATTGGGGCAGCCGTCGAAGTAGAGAATCTCGACGAGCGGACGCCGACGCTCGCTCATCGCTCGTCGATCCGGCAGCAGGCCGCTACGTGCTCGGCGTTTTCATCAAGCAGCTCCTGCGCGAGCCCGAGCATCGTTAGCACGCGCGGGTCGGCGATCCGGTTGTAGACCGTGCGATGTTCCCGGCGCCCCACGACAAAACCGCACCAGCGAAGACAGGCGAGATGGTTGGAGACCTTCGGCTGCGGCAACGCGAGCCGCTCGACCAGCTCCCCCACCGTCAGCTCGCCCTCGTCGCGCAGCAACTCGAGGATCCGCACGCGGGTCGGGTCGCCAAGCCCGCGAAAGTACTTCGCCACCAGATCGCTCCGCGCCGGCGCAACGGGCAGCCGAAACGGCCCCTCAACGCCTAGCAACTGCGCCCTCCTCATATCGGAAAGAAGTGATATCACACCCGGACTGCCGTCCGGCCCGTGGACGTCAACGTATCTTGACTCTGGTATGTGCGTCAAGATATCTTGACGCAGGATGATCGCCCAGGCAGAGGTTGTGGAACAGGCAGGAAGCCACGACCCGGAGGTTGGCTTGCGCGCCGTCGCCTCGCTCCGCACACTGCTTGCGGCCGTTGAAGAGCTGCAGGTGCGGCATGCACGGGAGCTCGGCTGGAGCTGGCAGCAGATCGCCGCACGGCTTGGCGTCTCGAAGCAGGCGGTGCACCAGATGTACGGGCGTCGCACACGGCAGGCGCGGCGGAGGCTTCGGTGAGGCTCCTCGCCCAGCGTCGCGCACGCAGCCCACGCGCGAAGACGACCCGCCCGGCCGAGCGGTACCTCAGCGCCGGCGCCGACGAGGCTCGCCACCTCCGCTCATCCTTCATTGGCACCGAACACGTACTGCTTGCGCTCCTTCAGTCCGAGACACGTTCGATCCGACTCCTGCTTGCCCGTTTCGGCGTCGACTCTGTCGCAGTCGAGGGCGCACTCGCGTGCTGGCTCCCCGGACCGGGAGGTTCGAAAATCGATGCGGAGGCGTTGGCGACGCTCGGCATCGACTTCGACGCCGTTCGCGCGCAGCTCGAGCAGACGTTCGGGCCGGGAGCGCTCGAACGCTCGCGCGCGAGCTGTCTCGGGATCGCACCGCGACTGAAGCTCGCGCTCGCCTACGCACTCGACGACGCCGCCGACCGGCCACTACGCGATGACCACGTGCTAGCCGGGCTGCTGACAGTTCGCGAATCGGCTGCGGCGCGCGCGCTCGCGACGCTCGGCGTCTCACTCGAATCAGTGCGAGCACTCGACGCGCCCGAAAGTCCCGCCTAGCAGCTGCGCCACCGACCGTGTTCGGACCGCACGCTCGTGAACTCATGACGTCAGCGTGTCGCCCGTTCGGCCGCGGGAGCGGAGAAGTTCGAGGACTGTGGCGCTTGGCTGCTTGGGCCTGTCCGGACCGAAGCTGATGTCGTCGAGCGAGGCGCCTACGTCAAGCAACAGGGTCACGGTCTCGACCCAATCTGGTGCTGGGGCGTGAAGGGTGCTCAAAGTCGGTTCATGCAGCGAGCTTGTATTCGTGGATGAGGCCGCCGAGCCGGTCGCGCCGCTCAAGACCGGACGTTGATGCAGAGACGGCACGGATCCGCTGCACCGACGCGGCGGGCGGCGCGAGGTTCAGCGAGCGGTGCGGCCATGGCCGTTGTAATGGTCGACGAACACGCGAAGCACCCGCGCGAGGTGGCCTCTGTTCATGATCAATAGCCAGTCGAGACGCTCGGCGCGAGCAGTGCGAACCGCTCGGCAAACGCGTTTGCCTTTGGCGCTCGCACCGGCGTTTTGATGATCTCGATTCCTTCGCTGGCGAAAACAGCGTCGAAGTCGCGGGTGAACTTGCTGTCACGGTCGCGAAGGAGGAAGCGAAACGGCGCTCCTCGCTCGTGGAGTGTCCAGGCGAACTGCCGGGCCTGCTAGGTGACCCAGGCGCCTGTCGGGTTCGCGGTGCAGCCGGCCAGGTTGACGCGTCGACTGCCGAGCTCAATGAAGAAGAGCACGTAC
>JBOGZX010000056.1:0-4937 GCA_050697615.1 Gaiellaceae bacterium | reverse complement strand
GGCCGGTCTTCACTCCTCCGTCGGCCGCCGGCCCATCAGCGACCCGAGCAGCTCGTTCAGCGGCATGCCCTCGAGCACCGCGCAGACGCCCTCGGTGATCGGCAGCTCGACGCCGATCCGGTGCGACAGGTCGCGCAGCACGGGCGCCGTCGCGAGCCCCTCGACGACCTGTCCGATCTGCGCCTTCGCCTGCTCGGCCGACATGCCGCGCGCGATCAGCTCGCCGGCGCGCCGGTTTCGCCCCTGCGGATGCCAGCAGGTGACGACGAGGTCGCCGAGACCGGCGAGCCCCGAGAACGTCTCCGGCTCGGCGCCGCAGGCCTCGCCGAGCCGCGCCATCTCGACCAGCCCGCGCGTGATGATCGCCGCCTTCGCGTTGTCGCCGAGGCCGAGCCCGTCGACGCCGCCGGCCGAGAGCGCGATCACGTTCTTCGCGGCCGCGCAGAGCTCCACCCCGATCAGATCGGTGTTCACGTAGACACGGAAGCTGAGCGAGTTGACGACCTCCTGCAGCCACAGCGCCAGCGACTCGTCCTCGGATGCGATCACGGCCGCGCCCGGCAAACCGGCTGCCACCTCCTCCGCCATGTTCGGCCCCGACAGCACCGCGACCGGCCGTCCGGTGACGAGCGTCGAGAGCCGCGCACCGCACTCCGGGTCGAGCCCCTTGACGAGGCTGAGGATCGGCGCCGTACCGCGCACGTGGCCGAGCGCCTCGCGGAACGACCGGCTCGGCACCGCGAGCACGACGAGCTCGGAGTCCTCGTACGGCGCGTCGTCGATCGTCGCGCGAACGGCGGCCGTCACGTCGTGACCGCGGCCCCGCAGCAGATGCGAGAAGGCGGTTCCCCACGCCCCGCCGCCGACGACGACCGCCTTCACGTGCGCTTCCGGAAGTCGATCGCCACCGGGACTCCTTCCAGCTCGAACCGCTCGCGCAGCTGGTTCTCGACCCAGTAGCCGTAGTCGCGCGTGACGAGACCGGGATCGTTGACCGTGAAGCGGAAGCGCGGCGGGCGGGACGAGACCTGTGCCCCGTAGAGCAGGTTCAGGCGCCGGACGCCCTTCGACGGCGGCTGGCGCGCCTGCTTCAGCTCGCCGATGAACCGGTTCAGCTCGGGCGTGGGAACGCGTGCGGCGTACCGGTCGAAGAGCTCGGCCGCCTTGTCGAGCAGCCGGGAGACGCCGCGGCCGGTGTGCGACGAGACGGTGATGAAGTCCGGCCGCTGCCTGAGCCGGCGCTGCAGCTCGGGCCGCACCTCCTCGATCGTGATCTGCGAGATGTCCCACTTCGAGAGCACGATCAGCGTCGCCGAGTGCGACTTGCGCGCCACCTCGACCGCCGTGACGTCGCCCTCGACGATGCCGAGGCTCGCGTCGATCAGGACGAGCGCCACGTCCGCCCGTTCCGCGGCTTCGAGCGCACGCAGCTCGGAGTAGTAGTCGATCCCCTGCCGCTGCCGGCGCTTGCGGCGCAGCCCGGCGGTGTCGACCAGCACGAACGTGCGGCCGCCGTGCTCGAGCACCGTGTCTGTGGTGTCGCGCGTCGTGCCCGGGACGTCGTCGACGATCGCGCGCTCCACGCCGAGCAGCTTGTTGAGCAGCGACGACTTCCCGACATTCGGCCGGCCGAGGATGGCGACGCGGATCGCGTCGTCGGGCACGGTCCTGCTGGATGTGCCGGGCAGCCGGTCGAGGACCTCGTCGAGCAGGTCGCCGGTGTTCGTGCCGTGCAACGCCGACAGCGGAAACGGGTCGCCGAACCCGAGCCGGTGCAGCTCGAGCGCGAGCGACTCCTGCGCCGGGTCGTCGATCTTGTTGGCGAGCACCAGCACGTCCTTCTTCGACTCGCGTAGGATCTGCGCGAGCTCCTCGTCGCCGGGCGTCACACCGGCGCGCGCGTCGACGACGAACAGCACCAGGTCGGCCTCGGCGATCGCCGTGCGCGCCTGCCGGGCGATCTGCCGGGTGACCGGGCTCGGGTCGGCGATGTCGACCCCGCCGGTGTCGATCAGCAGGAAGTGCCTGCCGTTCCACTCGCAGACGAGCTCCTTCCGGTCTCGCGTCGTGCCGTGCGTGGAGTGCACGACCGCCTGGCGCGTCGCGGTGAGCCGGTTGACGAGCGTCGACTTGCCGACGTTCGGGAACCCGACGATCGCCACCGTCCCCGCCAGCTCGATCGCATCGCCCGCCCCGGAGCCGGCGGAGCTGACTCCTCGCTCCCCGACAGCTTCGTCGAGCCCACGCTGCTGCTCGGTCATACGGGCGGCGCCGCCTCGCGTGGGCGCCGGTGCGCGTGCAGCTCGGCGAGCCAGTCGAAGAGCACGTCGATGCGGCGCTCGATCTCCGCGGTCGCCTGCTTGTAGCCCTTGCCCCCCTTCGGCAGCCCCTCGAAGCGCAGCGGCTCGCCGAAGGCGACCGAGCACGGTGCGAGGTTCCCGGGCCGCCAGAACTGGGTGCCGTAGATGGCGATCGGCACGACCGGCACGTCCTCCTGCAGCGCGATCATCGCAGCACCGGGTTGCGCCGGCCCCGGCCGCCCGAGCTTGAGCCGCGTCCCCTCTACGAACAGGCCCACGACGCGGCCGTCGTGCGCCGAACGACGCATCTGCCGCACGGCGTCGCGGTCGGACTCGCCGCGGCGTACGGCGATGGTGCCGTGCCAGCGAAGGAAGCTGCCGAGCCCCGGAACGCGGACGGCTTCGACCTTGGCGACGAAGTCGACGTTGCGCGGGGAGACGACTCCGATGATCGGAATGTCGAGCCAATGCATGTGGTTCATCGCATAGACGATGCCGCCCGTCCGCGGCACACGCTCCCGGCCGTACGCCCGCGTCCTCGACACGAGCAGGGTCGGCCAGCCCATGTACCGGCGGCCGAGCGCCCAGGCGAGGTCGGTGACGTTCACGGCGCGGCGTGCGTGCGCCGGCGGATCAGCTCCTCGATCCGCCCCACGACGTCGTCGACCTCGAGATCGCTCGTGTCGATCAGCTCGGCGTCGTCGGCCGGCTGCATGCGTACGCGGTCGGACTCGTCGCGCGTCCTGAGGTCGGTGGCGAGCGCGTCGGCGCCGATGTCGGGTCGCTCCGACTGCCTGCGGCGGGCACGGATCGCGGCATCCGCCTTGAGGTAGACCTTCACCTCCGCGTCCGGCGCGACCACGGTGCCGATGTCACGGCCCTCGATCACGGCGTTGCCCTGCACGGCGAGCTCACGCTGCCGCTCGCGCATCACCTCGCGCACCTCGTGATGGCGGGCGACGACGGGAACCATCCGGTCGATCCGCGACTGCCGGATGTTCGACGTCACGTCGGCGCCGGCGATGAAGACGCGGCCGACCTCGTCGAAGACGATCGGGCTCGTCCGTGCGAGCGCGCCCAGCGGCTCGCCCTCGCCGAGCGGCAGGCCCTCGCGCAGGGCGAGCCACGTCAGCGCGCGGTACATCGCCCCGGTGTCGAGGTAGCGGAAGCCCAGCCGCTCCGCGAGCCTGCGGGCGACGGTGCTCTTCCCGGCCCCTGCGGGGCCGTCGATGGCGACGATCATCTGTGGGCGATTCGGTCGAGGAGGTCGAAGAAGCCGGGGAAGCTTACTGCCACGCTGCCGGCGTCCAGGATCTGCACACCCTCGCGCGAGGCGAGTCCCGCGACGGCGCCGAGCATCGCGATTCGATGGTCGCCGCGCGAGTCGATCCGGCCGCCGCGCGGCCGCGCGGGCACGCCCGTGACCGAGAAGCCGTCCCGGTGCCCCTGGGCGCGCACGCCGATCGCACGCAGCGCGTCGACCAGCGCCTCGATCCGGTCGGTCTCCTTGTGGCGCAGTTCCCCGGCGCCGTACACCCAGCTCTCGCCGTGCGGGTGCGCGGCGAGCAGGCCGAAGAGCGGCAGCTCGTCGACGAGCAGCGGCACCTCCGCGGCGCCGATCTTCGTCGCCGTCAACTCGGCCGGCCGCACCTCGAGATCGCCCGCCTGCTCGGAGCCGAGCCGGCTTCGTGCGACGACGCCGACGCGGCCGCCCATGCGGTCGAGCACGTTGAGCAGCCCGGTGCGGCGCGGGTTGAGGTTGACGTCGTGGATCGTGATCCGCGACTCCGGGACCAGCGTGGCGGCGGCGATGAAGGGCGCGGCGGACGAGAAGTCGCCGGGAACGTCGACGGCGCCGAGGCGGATGCTCGCGGCCGGGTCGACGCTCGCCGAGGAGGGGCGCGTGACGACGCTCGCGCCCGCAGCCCTCAGCATCAGCTCGGTGTGGTCGCGCGTGGGCGCCGGCTCGATCACGGTCGTCCTGCCCGTCGCGCCGAGCCCGGCCAGCAGCACGGCCGACTTCACCTGCGCGCTCGCGACGGGCAGCTCGTAGTCGATCGCGGTGAGCGGTGCGCCGGTGACCGTGAGCGGCAGGTGCCCGTCGGTCGTCTCGATCTGTGCTCCCATCCTCCGCAGCGGCCCGGCGATCCGTTCCATTGGCCGCGCCGAGAGCGACGAATCGCCCGTCAGCGTGAACGTGCCGTCCTGGAAGGCGAGCAGTCCGACGACGAGGCGCGCGAGGGTACCGGCGTTGCCGCAGTCGATCTCGGCACTTCGCAGACCGCGCAGCCCGACGCCGTGTACGACCAGCTCGTCGCCGTCCTCGTCCACCCGTACGCCGAGGGCGCGCACCGCCGCGAGCGACGACTCCGTATCGCCCGAGCGCCCCCAGCCGCGGACGACGGTGTCGCCGTCCGAGACCGCGCCGAGCAGCAGCGCACGGTGCGAGATCGACTTGTCGCCGGGGACGGCGAAGTGGCCCTCGAGCGACGCTGCGGGCTCGACTCTCATCAGGCGTCCAGGACGGCCGAGACGGAGACGCCGTAGCCCTGGCTCTCCAGCAGCGTCGCCGCCCGCTCGGACACGCCCTCGCCGGCGACCAGCACCGTGAGCGTACGGCCGCGCTCGGGCGACTTG
>JBOGZX010000055.1:0-3617 GCA_050697615.1 Gaiellaceae bacterium | reverse complement strand
GGCAGTACCTCTCGTCTGCGCTCGACCTGATCGTGCAACTCGAGCGGCTCGAGGACGGCACCCGCCACGTCACGACGGTCACCGAGGTGCAGCGGATGGAGTCCGACGTGATCACGCTGCAGCCGATGTACGAGTTCAACCTCGAGCACATCGACGCCGAGGGCAAGGTGATCGGGTCGCTCCAGCCGACGTCC
This sequence comes from Gaiellaceae bacterium, assembly GCA_050697615.1. Lineage (GTDB taxonomy): Bacteria > Actinomycetota > Thermoleophilia > Gaiellales > Gaiellaceae > PALSA-600. Next base: position 3,423 of record JBOGZX010000055.1, on the reverse strand, counting down.
CTGCGTCCGACGCTGCTCGAGAAGTTCGCGCGGCGCGGGATCGACGTGCCGAAGGAGCTGTTCGCGCCGATCCCACCGACGCCGCCCGCGGCGGAGAACGGCGGTGGGCCCGCCTACATCTGGTCGGCCGCGGCGGAGCAGCGATGAGGCTCGGGCTCGCAGCGGGTTTTGCGGCGCTCGTAGCCGCGGTCGTCGCGCTTCCGGCCGCCGGCGCCGGTGGCGTCACGATCACACCGGTCGGCCGCGTGCCGTTCCCGGAACGCGGCTTCGTCGTCGATCTGCCGAAGCAGGTGGCGGTCGGGAACCTGAGCCCGAAGGTGCTCGAGAACGGCGTGCCGGTGCGGGGGGCGAGCCTCACGCCGGTCGGTGCGAGCGAGCTCAGCTTCGGCACGATCCTCGCGGTCGACGCCAGCGACAGCATGGCCGGGAAGCCATTCGCCGCAGCGGTGGCCGCCGCCGGCACGTTCGTCGGCCACCGCACCGCCAACGAGCAGATCGGTCTGGTCGCGTTCAACAAGCGCATAACCGTTGTTCAGCGGCTGACGGCGAACCCGAAGGTCCTCCGGACAGCCCTCGCGCACCGGCCGTCCCTCGCCTACGGCACCCGCATCTACGACGCTCTCGCCCACTCGCTCGGGTTGCTCGAGCAGGGCCGTATCTCGGCCGGCTCCATCGTGCTGCTCTCAGACGGCGCCGATGTCGGGAGCCGGTCCGATCTCGCATCGCTGGTCGCACGGGCGAGGCGCGATCGTGTCCGTATCTTCACGGTCGGCCTCCGCTCGGGCGCCTTCAAGGCGAGGCCCCTCCAGCAGATCGCGGCCGGGACCGGCGGCGTATTTGCGGAGGCGGCGTCGACCTCGCAGCTCGGGCACATCTACGGTGAGCTCAGCGGCAAGCTCGCGAGCGAGTACCTGCTCGAGTACCGGTCGAACGTCAAGCCCGGCACGCCGGTGAACGTGCGGGTCGACCTGGCCGGGCTGGGCGCCGCCCACGCCGGCTACGTCGCGCCGATCCCCTCCGGGCTCGCTCCCTTCCACCGCTCGCTTGCCACCCAGTTCTTCCTCTCCGGCTTCTCGCTGGTCGTCCTCAGCCTGCTCGCCGCGGCGCTCGCCGGCGGGCTGCTGTTCGCGATCCTCTCGCGGCCGCGCAGCGGCCTGCTCGCACGCGTCGGGCAGTTCGTGAACGTCGCGCCGGACGAGGAGGACGAGCAGGACGACGCCGAGCGTCGCCGGCGTTCCCGTCGCCGCCGTCTGCGGTCAGAGGGAGGCGGCAGCCTCCTGACGCGGATGGAGCGCGAGTTCGAGATCGGCGAGATCACCATCGCGCCCATGACCTTCCTGGCAGGGACGGCGGCGCTGACGGTCGTCCTGCTCGTGCTGCTGGCGATGATCTCCGGACCCTTGGCGGTGCTCGCGATCCTCGTACCGATCTTCGCCCGCGCCTGGGTGTCGCGCCAGGTCAAGGCCGTAAGGGATGCGTTCGCCGACCAGCTCCCCGAGACGCTCCAGCTGCTCGCCTCGGCGCTCCGCAGCGGTCACAGCCTCATCGGCGCGCTCAGCGTCGTCGTCGACCAGGCGCCGGAGCCGACGAAGCGCGAGTTCACCCAGGTGCTCACCGACGACCAGCTGGGCGTCCCGATCGAGCGCGCGATGAGGAACGTCGCCGACCGGATGAAGAGTCGCGATATGCAGCAGGTGGCGCTGCTCGGCGAGCTGCAGCGCACCGCCGGCGGCAATGCGGCCGAGGTGCTCGACACGGTGGTCGAGACCGTACGCGAGCGCGCCGAGATCCGGCGGCTGGCGAAGACGCTCACCGCCCAGGGTCGCATGGCTCGCTGGGTGCTCAGCCTCCTGCCGATCGTGCTCGTCGGGCTGATGTTCGCGACCTCGTCGAACCTGGTGAGGCCGTTCCTGGCCAGCGGCGGTGGGCAGATCGCGCTCGTGTTCGCCGCGCTGATGGTCGTGGCGGGATCGTTCTGGATCAAGAAGATTGTCGAGATCGAGGTCTAAGGGGGCATCGTGTTCATTCTGCTGTTGCTGGCATTGATCCTGATCGGGGTCGCCTTCTCGCTGGCCGTGCGGGCGCTCGCGTTCTCGCACAGCGCACGTACCCGCCGGCTCGCCCAGATCGGCGCCTACGGCTTCGACGCCGAAGGCCCCGCCCCGGCCGTGGGACCGTCGCTTCGGACGCGGCTCGACGCTCTTGCCGTGGCCGTCGGAGAGCTCGCCAACCGCTACTTCGAGCGGCGGCCAGATACCGAGCTCCGTCGCCAGCTCTCAGCCGCGGGCCTGTACCGGATGACACCGCGCAAGTTCCTCGGCTACCGGCTGATCGCCACGGCGGCGCTGCTGGCGTTCTGGCTGTGGCTCGGGCTCGTCGGCAGCAGCGGCGCGGCGACGATCATCCTCGGCGCGCTGGTTGTGGGCGCGATCGGCTGGGTCGGCCCGACCTTCTGGCTCAAGCGGCGCGCGACCGCGCGGCTCCAGCAGATCGATCACGAGATGCCCGAGCTGGTCGACCTGCTCGTGACGGCAGTCGAAGGAGGTCTCGGCTTCGGCGGCTCGCTGCAGCTCGCTGTGCGCGGACTCGAGGGGCCGCTGGGCGACGAGCTGCGCCTCGCACTGCAGGAGCAGAGTCTCGGGCTGAGCACCAACGAGGCGCTTCAGAACCTGCTCAACCGCGTCGACACGCTCTCGGTTCGCTCGTTCGTGCAGGCGATCATCCAGGGGGAGTCGCTCGGCGTCTCGGTCGGAAAGATCCTGCGCGACCTGGCGAAGGAGATGCGGAGCCGCCGCCGTCAGATGGCGGAGGAGAAGGCGCACAAGGCGGGTACGAAGATCGTGTTCCCGGTGGCGGTCTGCATCTTCCCGGCGATGTTCGTGGTGGCGCTCGGGCCGATGCTCCTCTTCCTTAGCCGGACGTTCGGATCCCTGTGACTCTGCACGTCGGCTGAACGCTCAGCCTGAGCCCGTGCTCGAGACTAGTGCATGCTCCGTACCAGGCGCCCTCCGGGTGGCTTCGGGCGGGAGTTGAGATTGCGGACCAGCCAGACGACCGAGACGAAGAAGTAGACCAGCGGCACCAGGCCGCCGAGGATCACCGCGAGCTCGAACGCTCCGGGGAACGAGAGCGCGAAGATGAACCGCATGAGATAGCCGGCCGCCGTCAACCCTCCGAGCCACGCGACCGCCACGTGCAGGCCCGAAACGGCGAGTGACGTCGGGCGAAGCTGCGGGAAGCGCATCACCGTCCAGGCGGCGACCAGCGCGGCGCACACCGGCAGAATGGAGTTGAGAGCGTGCAGCGACATAATTGGGTTGATCGGCTCGAAGACGCAGTTCCCTTAGCCCGATCGGGGAAACGCGCCAGCAGGCGCTAAACGAGCCTGGGGAGGTGCAGCGCGAGCACGGCGACGGCCCCGCC
>JBOGZX010000054.1:0-2706 GCA_050697615.1 Gaiellaceae bacterium | reverse complement strand
GCGGTCGAGGTGCTCCGTCACGTCGGCGTCCTGCGGACGAGCCAGAGCGTGATTGCGACCACGGCCGCGGCCAGTGCGATGAAGAGGCCGGCCTCGATCAGCTGGAACGTCCAGAAGCGGCCGGCGGGCTGGTACGAGATCGCGCGCTTCCAGCCGAGCGTGACGAGGTACGTGTGCGGGTCGATGCCGGCGTGCTGCGCGTGCAGCACGGCCAGATCCTCGCGCGCGGCGCCGATCTGGCGGCCGCCCGCGTCGACGACGGCGTCGCTGAGGATCCAGTTGCCGGTCTGCGGCCCCGTGTCGGTGCCCACGAGCCGGTGCAGCGGCGGCAGGAAGTGCGGCCGGAGGAACTTCAGCACGATCAGCCGGGTCGCGACGAAGACGACCAGCGTCATCGACATCGCCGCCACCGTCCGGCGCAGCAGCAGCCCGGCAAGCACGCCCAGGACGAGCGCGTACAGGGCGTAGGCCGGTACGACGAGGCCCTCGACGTCGAACGCACTCGGCGCCATCCGCCCCTCCAGCGTGTCGAACGGGCCCCGCCACCACATGACGAGCGCGCTCCCGGCCGCAGCGGTTGCGAGCGTCGCGGCCGCGAGCAGCGCGGTCTTCGAGAGCAGCCAGCGCCGCCGCGTGATCGACTGCGTCCACGCGAAGCGGTGCGTGCCGTGCTCGAGCTCGCGCGCGAGCAGCGGCGCGCCGACGAACAGGCCCGCGAGCGCCGGGAGCGCGGCGAGACCGCGGGCGGCCGCGGCCCAGCTGTCGAACTCGCCCTGGAAGTGCTTGACGATGATGTCGCAGCCGGAGCGCGCCGACGGCGGCAGGCAGCCCGAGAGGGCGTCGCGGTGGTACGCCGCCCGGATCGGCAGGTCGGTGCCGAGCGCGGCGGCGGCGAGCGCCACGAGCAGCCCGAGCCCGGCGACGAGCTGCGAGCGGTGTTGACGCCATGTCACCCATGCCATCGCAGCGGGAGCCTCTCCGGGGGTTGCGGTGCGGGCAGGCGCTCGGGCGCCATGTAGGCGAGCAGCAGCTCCTCCAGGCCGACGCGGTCGACCGTCCAGAGCGGGTCGGTGATCGGGCCGTCGCCGAGCACGAGCAGCGTCAGCTGGCGTCCGCTGTGCCGCTCGCGGACGATCTCGCGGACGCCGCGGATCGAGCCAAGCGGCCGGCGCGGTCCCATCAGGATGCGATGGGACTCGAGCAGCTCCTCGACGTTTCCGTGCAGGACGACGCCGCCCCCTGTGAGCAGGACGATGTGGTCTCACACGCGCTCGATGTCGGCGATCACGTGCGAGGCGATCACGACCGTCGCCGACGTCTCGGCGACGCCGTCCATCAGCAGTTGCAGGAACTCGCGGCCGGCAAGCGGGTCGAGACCGGCGAACGGCTCGTCGAGCAGCAGGAGCTCCGGACGCTTCCCGAGCACGAGCGCCAGCGCGAGCCGCGCGCGCTCGCCCGCGGACAGCTTCCCGACCTTCGTGCGCGAGTGGACGCGGGTGAGCAGAGCGGCCACGATCTCGTCGTCCCAGCGCTCGTTCGTGCGGCGCGCGAACTCGATCGTCTCGGCAACGGTGAACGACCGGTAGAGCGGCGCGTTCTGCGCCACGAACCCGACCCGTGCGAGCACTGCCGGCTCGCGCAGCGGATCGCAGCCGAGTACCGAGATCGAGCCCTCCGTGGGCGCGAGCAGACCCGTCGCGAGGGCGAGCAGCGTCGACTTGCCGGCCGCGTTCGGGCCCGACAGTCCCACGATCGCCCCTTCGGGGATCGTCAGCGTGCAGTCGCGCAACCCCCAGTCGCGACGGAAGCGCTTGCCCAGACCCCGCGCGTCGAGCGGCGCGCTCATACGACAACCTTCGGTTGCCGTATGCACTTTCCGCTCCAGCGCCGGCGAAGCCGGCACCTGCGCTCCTCGATGAGCTCCGCCGAGCCTACGCTCATGCCACGCGTCGCGCCTGCGTCTCCCGCAGCGTCGCGGAGATCAGGGCCCGGATGCTCTCCTCGTCGAGTCCAGCGGCGTCGGCCGCAGCCAACCAGCGCTCCAGCTCGACCCGCAGCACGTCGTAATGCCCGAGCGAGGCCGGGGCGAGCGTACTCGCGACGAAGGTGCCGCGACCCTGGCGCGCGACGACGAGGCCCTCGCGCTCGAGGTCGCGATAGGCCTTCGCGACCGTGTTGGGGTTGATGGCGAGGTCGGCGACGACCTCCCGCACGGTCGGAAGCTGGTCGCCGACGTCGATCGTGCCGAGCCGCAGCGCATCCTTCACCTGCTGCACGATCTGCAGGTACGTGGCGACCCCCGAGCGCGGGTCGAGGTGGAACTCGATCATCGCAACATCGTACGCCGTTCTCGGCGCAGCGCCAACGACGCGCCGGCCGCTAGCGCTCCCGGATCGCTCCGAGCGCGTAGCCGCCCGCGAGCATCGCCGGCGCGCGCGCCGTCAGGCGCTCCGGCGGCGGGACGTCCCAGCCGAACGCGTCGGCGAGGCGGGCGATCATGTTGAAGAGCGCGCAGATGGTGGCGGCGGTGTGCAGCGCCTTCTCGGAGACCCCCGCGGCCCGGGCGGCGTCGGCGTCCGCCGGCTCGAGCTCCTCCGGGCGCAGCGTCAGCTTCTCGAGGAAGACGAGCGTGGCCGCGAGCTCGGGCCCGACCGGCGCGGTCCGCCAGTCGGCGACGACCGCGTTCCAGACCTCCTTCCCGAGGGC
>JBOGZX010000053.1:0-1586 GCA_050697615.1 Gaiellaceae bacterium | reverse complement strand
AGGCAGAGACGTACGCGTTCCTGCATCGCATCGGCGTGACAGCGCCGGAGTTCCGTCGCGTGAACGGCGCACGCGAAGTCGCGGCCGCGGCCGAGGAGCTGGGGTATCCGGAGCGTCCCGTCTGCTTCAAACCGGTGTTCTCGTCGGGCTCGCGCGGGTTCCGTGTGCTCGACCCGACGGTCGACCGGGCCCACCAGCTGTTGAACGAGCGGCCCGGTTCGGTGGCGATGCGTCTCGAGGAAGCGGTCGAGCTGCTGCCCGACGAAGGCGGGCCTGACCTGCTCGTGATGGAGCTCGCCGTCGGGGGTGAGCGGACGATCGACGGCATCGGCAACGGCCGCGAGATCGTGCTCGGCCATCCGAAGACGCGCGAGGCGATGCGTGCCGGCCTGGCGATGTTCTTCGTCACGCTCGACGACCCGAAGCTGATGCACCTCGCGAACACGATCGTCGAGGAGCTCGGGATCGAGCACTTCTTCAACATCCAGCTCGTCGGCGACCACGTGATCGAGATCAACCCGCGCATCTCCACGATCGTCTACCAGGAAGACCTGAACCTCCCCTACCTGGGCGTGAAGCGGGCGCTCGGAGAGATCTCGGACGACGAGCTGCGGCGCCTCGCAGCCCGCGTGCGCCCGGGCCGCACGGCGCTGCGCTACTTCGACCAGCTCGAGTTCGACTGAACGGTGGCCGGCGAACGACGGCCGCTGCGCGTCACGCACTGCCCGGTGAACCTCGCCGGCATCCCCTGGGAGAACGTGCAGGCGCTCAGGCGGAAGGGCGTCGACGCACGCCTCGTCGTCTTCGAGCGGGGAAGGCTGCACCCCGAGGCGGACTGGTCGCTCGACCGGCGAGGCGGGCTCCCACGCCGGCTCGCCGCGCAGCTCGCGGCCTTCGCGAGGCTCGCGCCCCAGACCGACCTCTTCCACTTCTACTTCGGCCTGACGCTGATCCCGAAGTCCGTGCAGTTCCCGCTGCTGCGCGCTCTGCGGAAGAAGAGCGTCTTCCACTACCTCGGCTCCGACATCCGCGGCAAGAGCCGGGAGCAGCTCGCGTTCGGCAAGCGCGCCGACGCGGAGATCGTGGGCTCCTACGCCGCGACGCGCTGGGTGCCCGAGGCGCACGTGATCCCGCCCGGCCTCGATCTGCACCCGTTCACGACGACGCCGCCGAGCGACAGCGCGCGCCCGCTCGTGGTGCACGCGCCGTCGAACCGCGAGAAGAAGGGGACGCGCTTCGTGATCGAGGCGTGCGAGCAGCTCCCGGTTTCACTCGACATCGTCGAGGGCGTGCCGCACGACGCGGCGCGGGAGCGCTACGCGCGCGCCGACATCGTCGTCGACCAGCTGAACGCCGGCTGGCACGGCGTCTTCGCGCTCGAGGCGATGGCGCTCGGCAAGCCGGTCGTCGCGAACCTCGACCCCGAGACGGTCGAGCAGAGCGCCGGGGGCTACGGCATCCGCATCCCGATCCTCCCCGTGACCAAGGACACGCTGACGCTCGCACTCCTTCCGCTGATCGACGACAAATCCAGCCGCGAAGAGCTCGGCGCCGAAAGCCGTGCTTACGTCGAGGAGGTCCACGAC
>JBOGZX010000052.1:0-6889 GCA_050697615.1 Gaiellaceae bacterium | reverse complement strand
GTTCCGCCACACCCGCACGGCCCTGACAGCGTAGTGATGGCCCCGGGTGGAATCGAACCACCGCACGGAGCTTCGAAGGCTCCCGCTCTGTCCGCTGAGCTACGGGGCCGTGCGCGCTCGAGCTTAGCCTGGATGCCGCCGGGCTCGAGAGAACGAAGGGAAGGGTGGCGAACGGGACTCGAACCCGCGACCACCGGGACCACAACCCGGGGCTCTACCAACTGAGCTACCGCCACCGTGCGGCGCACATCGTATCGGCGGTCAGGAGGAGGCGAGGGGCGACCGGGGAGTTCGCACACGGCGACCGCCCCGTGGTCGCGCAGCTCCTGCTCCGACCAGCCGCCGGTGATCATGCAGACGGTCGGAATTCCGGCGTTCGCGGCCGCCTCGATGTCCCACCGCGAGTCGCCGACCGTCACCGCGTCGCTCGTTCCGGCTCGTTCGAGCGCTGCGTGCACGACGTCGGGATGCCGTCGTGGCGCCGGAACGCTCGGCACCAGGCGACCGCGTGCTGGTAGGTCGCGTCCACCAGCGTCCCGTCGAAGGCCCGGGAGTGCCGCGCGAGTCAGTGGGCCGACCGGGTCCTCTCCTGCTGCTCGGCATGCTTGCCTTCGCAGAACTCCTCGATCATCTTGTCGTTGAACGCCGGGATGTCGTCGGGCTTGCGGCTCGTGACGAGCCCCTGGTCGACGACCACCTGGTCGTCGACCCAGTGCCCGCCGGCATTTCGGATGTCGGTCTGCAGCGTCGGCCACGACGTCAGCCTGCGGCCGCGAACGACATCCGCCTCGACGAGCACCCACGGCCCGTGGCAGATCGCCGCCACCGGCTTGCCGGCCTCGAAGAAGTCGCGCACGAACGACACGACGTTCTCGTCGCCCCGAAGCTGATCCGGATTCCCGACGCCGCCCGGCACCATCAGCGCGTCGTAGTCGGACACATCGACCTCCTCGATCGTCTTGTCGACATCGAGCTTGTCGCCCTTGTCGAAGTGATCGAAGCCCTGGATCTGTCCCGGCTTCAGCGAGATCAGATCGGTCTCGGCGCCGGCCTTCTCGAGCGCCCGCCGGGGCTCGACCAGCTCAACCTGCTCCACCATGTCGGCCGCGACGATCGCGACCCGCTTACCCTTCAGCTTTTGCTCGGCCACATCGCTCCTCTCTTCGCGTTTCATCGTTCGGATAGCCGGAGGAGCGGCGGGTGAAACCCTGCGTCACCTCGGGTTCGCGAGCGCGACGGCACCCAGCACGATCGAGGTGAAGCCTGCGAGCTGCAGCCCGCCGTAGACGCCGACCGGAAGCCGCTCGTCGAAGAGCACGAAGCCGGCGGCGATCGGCACGGCGTTCGTGGCCAGCGTCGCCATACCCGCCGCCGTCAGCGCGTCACCCTGCTGGAACGCGGCCTGCAGCCGCATCGTGCCGACCCCGTAGAAGATCAGCAGCGTCGAGACGGCGATGAGCCACCAGCCGCCGTACACGACGAGCTTCACCGAGATGTCCCCGCCTGCGAACATCAGCCCGGCCGCGAGACCGAACGCGGCGGCGCGCGAGGCGCGGATTCGCACCGTCGTCAGCGCGAACGCGCCGCCGGCGCATGCGCCGAGCCAGACGATCGTCGGGATCGTCGCCGGGACCCGGTCCGACGGCCGCAGCCCGAGCAGGGATCCCGACAGCAGCCCGAGCCCGACGAGGGCGAGAACCACGGCGAGTTGCTGATGGAATGCCAGCCGCCGCGGGTGCCCGCGCGCCGCGATGAGCGCGAGCACGGCGATCCCCGAGGCGCTCACCGCCTGGACGAGCGCCAGCGGCGCGAGGGCCAGCGCCGCAACGTACAACAGCCAGCCGCCGCTCTCCGTGCCGAAGCCGATCAGCCAGCCGCGATCACGGAGCAGCACCCACGCCGAATGCACCGGCTGGCGCGGCGAGAGCGGCGGCAGGTCGACGGCCGCATCGTGCTCGAGCGTGTACGCCCAGTTGACCGTGAGCGCAGACACGAGCCCGAGGGCGAGCCCTATCCACGTCGACACGGACGTCCTGCCTCGTCAACAGAGCTGGTCCCCACGTGAGCGCCCAGCATCACACAGTGGCAGCCCTGCGCAGGCGGAGTGCTCCCGGCCGGTCATCGCCCGAGCCACACGACGGCGGCCGGGAGAGGGCTGAAGCTCAGGGTCTGTGCGCGAGGCGTGCGGGGTAGTCGCCATGCCGGCTGGATCGAAGTCGCCGTGGAAGACGTCGGGATCCATTTCGGCCCCGTTTGGAGGAGAGTGCTCCCAACGTGTGCTTCTACCGGTCGTCGCGGCGCGATCGGTAGGCGACGCCTCGGTGCCGGATCGATCGAACGATGATTCCGATTGGCTCGAGTGTGGAGAGGATGCGGTAGCTGCCGACTCGGGCGGACCAGAGTCCTTCCAGCCGTCCGGGCGCTGCGTCCCGCAAACCGGCGTGAACACTGGCGGCCCATCGTCTACACCGGCGTGCTCAAGCGCGTCAAGACGCCCGAGACGGACAGCCAATCGGCTACGGCCGGGCTGCTCGAGCTTGAGGTTGTCGTAGAAGGTTTGTCGAGCGCGTGATGCCGCTCACGGAGACCGAACGGCTGCGGAAGGAGTGGCAAGTGCTAGAGCAGTTGCTCTGGTTCGCGCAGTTGTCGGAGGGCATGCTCGACGAGCGCACCCTCGCGCTACCGCTCCCCCCCAGTTCGCGTTCGCCACGCGGCTGATGGATGCCCTCGGGTGGGTCGAGTGGTCGCGCTCCTGACCGCCCCGCTGGTTTTCCTGGTGGCGGCCCTGCTCGGCGCGTGTGCGGCGCGCGTCAGTAGCTACCGTGGGCCCGTGAGCCACACCGCTACGTGCGACCCACTCGGCCACCACGACCATGACGAGAATGGGCTCGGTCACGACCACCACGACGGGCATGAGCATGGCCATGAGCATCATCACGATGACCACGGCCACTCGCACGGTCTTGTAGATCGGTCAATCGTCCGCTCGCGCGACGGTGTGCGGACAGTCTCAATCAGCCTCGTCGTCCTGACAGCGGCTGCGATCGTTCAGACGATCATCTTCATCGCCTCCGGGAGCGTCGCGTTGCTCGCGGATCTCATCCACAACTTCGGCGACGGCCTCACCGCGATACCGCTTGGCATCGCGTTCTTCCTTCGCTCAGCCCGTGGCGAGCGTTGGGCAGGACTCGGGGTCGTACTTGCGATCTTCGTGAGCGCGATGGTTGCGCTCGCCGAGACGGTCAACCGTCTCATCCACCCTCAGCACCTCAGCCACCTTTGGGTGCTCGCTCTTGCCGGCATCGTCGGGTTCGTCGGGAACGAGATCGCCGCACGCGTACGACTGGGCGGCGGCAAGCGGCTCGACAGCCCGGCGCTGACCGCCGATGGCAATCACGCGCGGATCGACGGTTTCGTCTCGCTCGGTGTCGTCGCCAGCGCGGCCGTCGTTGCCCTCGGCCTACGCATCGCTGACCCGCTGATCGGTCTCGCCATCACCCTCGTGATCCTCAAGATCACCTGGGATTCTTGGCAGACGATCTACGGGCACCACGACCACTAGCTGGCCCGAAGAACCTCGTCCCGCGCCTGTTGCCACGCCTCGCGCAGCGGCTGCCGGTAGAAGAGCGCCAGTGGGACCGCCGCGACGAGGAGGACAACCTCGTCGACTGGTCCGGGGATCGGCAGTAGACCCAACCCGACGAGCCACCGCAGCCAACGCGGGATGCGCTTGTCGATGGCCGCGAGTCGTACCGCCCGGAACACATGTCGGAAGAAGCGCGGCGTCTGCCCGAACACGCTCTCAACCTACCCCGGCACTGCCGCGTGCAGCGCGCTGTGCAGCCCCAGGAGCGCCCCGATGCGTACTGGATCGGCGCTGGGCCGGTTCAGGTGCCTCCACCGGTTCCACGGGCCTTACAACGCGGCGGGCCTGAGCAGGCCCGATCTTCGACCCTGATTCGACCCTGGACGTCGGCCGTAGACCCTGGTCCGACCTGCCGTCAGGGTCGCGGGCGGTCCCTCAGGGTCCGTCAGGTCGCTCAGCGCCGGGAGGACGGATCGTCGTAGTGATGCGGGTTTGCGCCCCAAAACGGGCCTGCCAAACGGGATGCGCCCGGGAGGATTCGAACCTCCGACCCGCGGCTTAGAAGGCCGCCGCTCTTCCACTGAGCTACGGGCGCGTGCCCTCAGCGTAGAAGTTCTAGCGGCGAACGCCGAAGTCGGTCGTGATGATCGTGACCGGCAGATCGCGATACGTCCCGGGCGCGACGGCCAGGTGGACGGCCGAGACGCCGATCTGACGCCACCGCGGGGCGAGAATGTTCGCCCGGTGCTCGGGCGACTGCATCCAGAGCTGGAGCGCGGTCGACGGGTCGAGGCCGGGCGACGACCACAGAAGGTTCTCGCCGACCGACCAGTATCCGTAGCTGGTCGAGCCGTACCAGCGGCCGATACGCCGCCAGAACGCGGTGCCGTCGGCCGACGAATGCTCGAAGTACCCGTCGGCGCCCATCTCGCGGGAGTGCTGGGTTGCGGCGGCCGTCAGCCGTGCGCTCTCCACGACCGGCACCAGGCCGTGCGCGACACGGATCGCGTTCAGCTGCTCCAGGACGCCGGACTCGAGAGATGCCATCGACGCGTGCGCACGGGCGTTGGCCGGCTCGGCCGTCGTCGGGATCACGAGCACGGCGAGCACCGCGGCCAGGACCAGGGCCTGGAACGCACGAACCGTCATGCGACGACAATCGGCAGCCGAGACCCGGTCTCCATCGTCCGTTCGAGGCATCTTCGGGAACCGAGCGGCGCCCTATCCCTCGTCGAGCACCGTCTTCGGCGAAAGCATCCCGCGCTCAGCTCGCCGGTCGCGGGTCGGCTGCCATCGCAGGAGTCTCTATCACGGTTCTGCGGCGGTGTGCAAGCTGGTCGCGCACGAGCACCTGGATCGCACCGGCCACCGGAATCGCGGCGAGCGCACCGAGGATGCCGGCCAGCTCGGCGCCGACGAGCACGGAGATCAGGACCGCGAGCGGCGAGAGCTGCACCGTGCGGCCGTAGATCACCGGCTGCAGGAAGTGGTTCTCGACCTGCTGGTAGGTGATGATGAAGACGAGCACGACGATCCCCGCCGGGACCGAGTGCAGGAACGCGACGACCACGACGACGACGCCCGCGACGGTCGCGCCGGCGAGCGGGATCAGGTCGAGGACGGCCACGAGCAACCCGAGCGCGACGGCGTACGGCACGCCCATGATCAGCAGGACCACGGTGGCTGACGCGCCGGCGATCAGGCTGATCAGGATGTTGCCTGTCACGTAACCGCCGACCGTCTTGTAGATGTCGTGTCCGACGCGCCGCCACCGCGGCTGCGAGCGTTCGGGGAAGAGCGAGTACAGGCGCTCCATCCACTCGCGACCCTCGAGCAGCATGAAGAACGTCAGGAAGACGATCGTGACGGTGGCGGCGATCACCGTGATGATGCTCTTCGTGATCGAGAGCGCCGCACCGGAGAGGCCGAGCACCTTCTTCGCGCCGCCGTTGTCGACCTGCTCGCGCACCTTCTCGACGACGTGGTACTTCGTCTCGAGGAAGCCCAGCCGGCCGCGGCCGTGCGTCACGTCGTGCAGGTAGGTCGGCAGTGTGTCGACGAAGCCGTTCACCTCGTCGATCAGCTTCGGAATGAACGTGGCGCCGACGCCCGCGATCACCACGATCAGAACGAGGTAAGCGACGCCGATCGCCGGACCTCGCGCGAGCCGCGTGTTGCGCTCGATCCAGCCGACGAAGGGGTCGAGCGCCAGCGCGAGGAACAGGGCGATCACCACCCAGGCCAGCACATGCCGGGCGATCCACACGACCTCGAGCGTGATCGCGACCGCGAGCGCGAGTAGGAGGATGCGGAGGATCGTCCGGGGGCGCAACTCGACGACGCGCACTGGTCCCATTGGTCTGGGAGCATCGCCGCGCGATCGGACGGTGTTAGCCTCCGCCGATGAGCCTCCACACGTCACCGGTGGTCGAGCACGCGGCACTCTCGGGCGGCGGCACGATCACGGTGTGGGTGGGCGTTCCGGACGATCCGTACGTCGACGACAAGCGGGAGCTGCGGACGGTCGACATCCAGCTGCACGAGGGCAACGCCGTCGTGGCTTCGCTGTCGACGGTGCTCGAGCCGGAGCAGACGGACGAGGCGCTCACGCTGGCGCGCGAGGTGAAGGCAGCGCTCGAGGCCGGCGAGATCGGCCTGCACGCGAACGAGCTCGAGCCGTTCGCAGACCGCCTACGCTGACGCCGTCACGACGACTGCGCGAACGCCCGCGCCTGCCGCAGCCGCTCCTCGGTGAGGACGCCCACCAGGTGCTGGAGCAGCTTCCAGGCGATGTCGGGACTGTCCCTGGCCGCACGCCGGAAGTCCCAGAACGTGACCTCCAGGCAGCGAAGCGGCGTCTCCGACCGCACGCTGGCGGGTCCGCGTTCCCTCGCGATCAGCGCCAGCTCGCCGAAATGGTCGCCGGGGCCGAGCCGCGCGACCTCCCGCTCGTCGACGAGGACCGACGCCTCGCCTTCGACGACGATGATGAAGAAGAAGAAGAAGAAGAAGAAGAAGAAGCCGACGCCGCTCATCTCACCCTGAGGGACGACCCACGTCTCGGCCTTGAAGCTCCGCGCTCGCGAACGTCCTTCCCGAGCCGCTTCAGCTGCCGGTCGCTCAGCCCGCCGAAGAGCGGCACCCGCCTCAGCTCAGGTCGTCCACGAGACTCGTGCTAAGGAAGCGTCCATCATTTAGGTGATGGGTTGATGGTGTAGTTCCATTCCGGGTGGAATGGGTGGCGGCTGATGTTGACGGCGGCCAGCTCGGCGGCGGTGACTTTGATCTTGGGGTAGTCGTTGT
>JBOGZX010000051.1:0-4703 GCA_050697615.1 Gaiellaceae bacterium | reverse complement strand
CTGGGCGCGCACTACGGCGCCGAGCGTCTCGGCTGCACCGTCATCCCGGTCTCCGGCGGGATGACGGAGCGGCAGGTGCGGCTGATCGACGACCTCGAGCCTCGCGTGATCATGGTCACGCCGTCGTACATGCTCGCGATCGTCGACGAGCTCGAGCGCCAGGGAATCGACCCGAGGTCGACGTCGCTCGAGATCGGGATCTTCGGCGCGGAGCCATGGAGCGAGGAGATGCGTGTCGAGATCGAGCAGCGCGTCGGCATGGACGCCGTCGACCTCTACGGCCTGTCCGAGGTGATGGGGCCGGGCGTTGCCTCCGAGTGCGTGGAGACGAATGACGGCCTGCACGTCTGGGAGGATCATTTCTATCCGGAGATCGTCGACCCGCAGAGCGGCGTCGTGCTGCCGGACGGCGAGCACGGCGAGCTCGTCTTCACGTCGTTGACCAAGGAGGCGCTGCCGATCATCCGCTACCGGACGCGCGACCTGACCCGGCTGCTCCAGGGAACGGCGCGGACGATGCGCCGCATCGAGCGGATCGCCGGGCGCAGCGACGACATGATCATCCTGCGCGGCGTCAACCTCTTCCCGACGCAGATCGAGGAGCTGATCCTACGGGTGCCGAACCTCTCTCCCCACTTCCAGCTCGTGCTCTCGCGTCCGCGACGCCTCGACGAGCTGAGCGTCCGCGTCGAGGCGCGCCCCGGAGCGGCCGGAAGCGAAGCGCGTGCGACGTGCGCGAGCAAGCTCGCCGCCCTGATCAAGCAGAACGTCGGCGTCACCGTCGGCGTCGACGTGCTCGAGCCCGATCTGATCGAGCGCTCGGCCGGCAAGGCGCAGCGAATCGTCGACCTCCGCACGAGCTGAGGATGGAGACCCGTGAGGGAACGGTCCGCTTCGGGGTCGGCGTAGGCGTAGGCGTACGCGACGTGGCCGAGACCTGGTACCGCGTCACCGGCCGCCTCGAGGCCGGCGGGCCGGCGCCGCTCGTCGTGCTCCACGGCGGGCCGGGCGCGACGCACGACTATCTCCTCTCGCTCGCCGACCTTGCCGCCGGCGGACGGCCGGTCGTCCACTACGACCAGATCGGGAACGGACGGAGCAGCCACTTTCCCGGGCGAGGCGCGGACTTCTGGACGGTGGCGCTGTTCGTGCGGGAGCTCCACAACCTCGTCGACGCGCTCGGAATCGGTGACCGCCACCACGTGCTCGGCCAGTCGTGGGGCGGCTTCCTCGCCCAGGAGTACGCGCTCACGCAGCCCGCCGGACTCCGCTCGCTCGTGCTCGCAGACACCGCCGCGTCGTTCCCGGACTTCGTCGCCGAGGCGAACCGACTGCGGGCCGACCTCCCGCCCGAGGTGGAGGCGACGCTGCGGCGCCACGAGGAGGCGGGCACGACGGACGACCCCGCCTACGCCGAGGCATGCCGGGTCTTCTACGGCCGTCACGTCTGCCGGCTCGACCCGTGGCCCGACGAGGTGGCGGAGGCGTTCGCATGGATCGAGCGCGACCCGACCGTCTACCACACGATGAACGGCCCCAGCGAGTTCCACGTCGTCGGCTCGATCCGGGACTGGCAGGCGAAGGACCGGCTGGGCTCGATCGACGTGCCGACGCTGCTCGTCTCGGGCCGCTATGACGAGGCGACGCCGGCGCTCCAGGAAGAGCTCCGCGACGGAATCCGCGGCTCGGAGTGGGTGCTGTTCGAGGAGTCGTCGCACCTGCCGCACGTCGAGGAGCGCGGCCGGTACATGCAGGTCGTCGGCGACTGGCTCGCCGCTCAGGACTGAGCCGGCGCCGCGACGCTCTCGATCGCGACCCGCTGAAGACGTTCCAGCCAGGGCGCGGCCTGGAGGCGTTCGAAGGTGTCGCGGGCTTCGGCGAGCAGCGGCTCCGCCTCGTCGTGCCGTTCCTGGACGGTGAGCCATTCGGCGTGCTCGAGCTGGACGACGGCGTGGTGGAAGGGCAGCTCGAGCGTGCGCATGCCGGCGGCGGCTGCGGCGTAGCCGGCGCCGCCGGCGGGGTCGTCTCCGGCGAGCCGGGCGCGGAAGCGTTGCGCCTGGGCGGTCAGGTAGGGGGGTTGCAGGCCGGGCGGAAGCCGCTCGACGGTCGTGAGCAGCTCGTCTGCACGGCCGCGGTCGCCGAGTGAGAGCGCCGCCTCGACCGCGAGCCGGAAGCCGTGCTTGACGTCCTGGGCGCCGATCCCGTGCGTGTCTCGTCCCGCGAAGGCCTGCCCGCCGGCGGCGAGCGCTCCCTGCGGGTCGCCGTCTGCGAGCCGGACGGCCGCCAGCGCGGCCTGGTAGGCGCCCTGTGCCTGGACGTCGCCGGATCGTCCCACGTCCTCGTAGCGGGCGAGCAGGCGGCGGGCCCGGCCGGGCTCGCCGCGCTGCAGGTGGATCTCCAGCACCCCCAACAGCGGACTCGCCAGCTCGGCAGTGAGTCCGACCTGCTCGTCCGGGAGCTCCGCGAACCGCGCGAGCGCCTCGTCCCAGCGGCCGAGCATCGTCAACGCGTAGCTCAGCTCGCTCAGCACGAACCACTCCACCGTCCGGTCGCCGCTGCGCAGCGCGAGCTCGCGGGCCTGCTCGAGGTGGCCGAGCGAATCGCCGTAGCGGTCGCGCCCGAAGCCGAGGTTGGAGAGGTTCGCGCACGCTGCGCTCGCGTGTTGGTACAGCTCGTGGGCGAGCGCGGTGTCGAGCACGAGCCGGTAGAGCGCGCGTGCCTCCTCCGGCCTGCGCGCCGAGAGCAGGTTCGCCTTCGCGTTCCAGCCGCGGGCGAGCAGGTCGGGCAGCCCGAGCGCCTCGGCCAGGTCGAGCCCCCGCTCGACCCGCTCGCCTGCCCGCTCCAGATCGCCGGCGAAGAAGTGGGCGCTGCCGAGCCGGATCAGCAGGAACGCCAGGTCGGCGTCGGGCTCGTCGCCGCCGATCGTCGCGTAGGCGCGCTCCATCCGCTCGATCGCCTCGGCCGTCCGCCCGCCTCGCGCCTCGACGACAGCGACCCAGCCGGAGGCGCGGGCGGCCGCGTGCGTGTCGCCGGCCGCCTCGTACAACGCGATCGCCTGCTCGAACAACGCCCCGGCCCGCTCGTCCGCAACCGCAAGGGCCATCTCGCCGGCGCGGCCGAGCGCGGCCGCCTGCTCGAACGGGCCGGACGCCAGCTCGGCCGCCCGCTCGAACGAATGCAGCGCCTCCGCCGAAGCGCCCAACGAAGAGGCCCGCTCGCCCGCCCGCAGCAGCCCGCCGTACGCCCGCGCTCTCAGCTGTGTGGCGTCGGCCGCGTCCGGGTCGAGCCGGTAGGCATCGAGCAGGTGCGCCGCCACCACCTCCGCCACCTCCTCCTCACCCAGACTCCCGCCCAGATACTCCGCCGCCGCCAGATGCTTCGCCCGCCGCTCCCGTCTCGGCAGCGTCTCGTAGGCGACATGGCGCAGGATGTCCTGCAGAAACCCGTACTGGCCATGCTCCGGCGAACGCGGATCCGCCTGCAACCCCAGGACCTCCTTCCGCACCAGCAGCCCCAACAGACGCTCCAGCGGCTCCCGCTCGACACCGCAGAGCACCCCCAGCCCCGCCGCCGTGAACGTCTTCCCGAGCACCGCCGCGTCCTGCAGCAGCCGCCGCTCCTCCCCCGACAACCCATCCAGCCGCGCCGCAACCAACGCATGCAGCGTCTCCGGCACCTCCAACGACTCCAGCTCACCGACCAGCCGGTACGACGAGCCGTCCTCCACCAGCAACCCCCGGTCGAGCAGCATCCGCACCGTCTCGACCGCATACAGCGGCACTCCCTCGGCCCGCTCGCGGATCCGCACCCGCAGGTCGTCGGGCAGCCCCGGCACGAGCCCTGCGAGCAGCGTCTCCATCTCGGCGGTCGAGAGCGGCTCGAGGTAGAGCGAGCTGAAGTTGCGCCGGGCGGCCCCCCACGTCGGCCGCCGCTCGGCGAGCTCCGGCCGGGCGAGCACCAGCACGAACAGCGAGTGATTCTTCGACCAGTCGACCAGGTGCTCGATGAAGTCGAGCAATGCCGCGTCGGCCCACTCCATGTCCTCGAACACCATCACGGTCGGCATCTCCTCGGCGAGCCGCTCGTAGAACAGGCGCCAGGCGCTGAACAGGTTCTCGCGCTCCCACGGCGCGTGCTCCTCCAGGCCGAGCAGGTGCGCCAAGCGCGGCTCGACGAACCGGCGCTCGTCCGGGTCGGCGATCGACTGCTCGACGGCGAGATGCAGCTTCTCGCGCTGTGCGGCGGGCTCCTCGCCCTCGGCGATCGACGCCCGCGTGCGCACCATCTCGGCCAGCGCCCAGTAGGTGACTCCCTCGCCGTAGGGCAGGCAGCGGCCGGCGTGCCAGCGGACGTTCCCGGCGAGACCGTCGATGTACTTGAAGAACTCCCACGACAGCCGTGACTTGCCCGTCCCGGCCACACCCATCACCGAGGCGAGCTGCGCCCTCGACTCGCCGGCCGAGGCGTGGAAGAGCTCCTTGATCACGCGCAGCTCGCGGTCGCGGCCGACGAACGGCGCCTCGAGGCCCGCCGAGCGCTTGGCGCCGCCGATGCCGCTGATCACCCGCACGGCCCGCCACAGCTGCACCGGCTCGGACTTGCCCTTGAGCTCGCGGGCGCCCACGTCCTCGTACACGACCGCCTCCTCGGTCGCGTGCTTGGTCGAGTCCCCCACCAGCACCGAACCCGGCTCGGCCACCGCC
>JBOGZX010000050.1:0-1693 GCA_050697615.1 Gaiellaceae bacterium | reverse complement strand
CAGTCGAACATCGTCACGAGGTCATAGCCGTCTCCGGAGTATGACGCCGCCTGCGTGGTCAGGAACTCTACCCGCCCTTCGAGCCCCGCCGCGGCCGCACGCTCGCGCGCCGTTGCGATCGAGCCGTCGTGGTAGTCGAAGCCCGTGAACCGCGAGCTCGGGAATGCCTGCGCCATGAGGATCGTGGACGCGCCGTGGCCGCAGCCGACGTCGGCGACGGTCCCGCCGCCCTCGAGCTTCGCGACCACGCCGTCGAGTGCGGGCAGCCAGTCGGCGAGCAGGTGCGCGTTGTAGCTTGGACGGAAGAATCGCTCACAGCCCTCGTGCACGTCGTGGACGTGGTCATGCCAGCCGATCCCCTCGCCGCTCTTCGCCGCTTCCGTGATGCGGGGCGAGTCGATCACCGAGCCGAGCGCGATCTGGAAGAAGCCGGGCAGGTACGCCGGGCTCTGCTCGTCCGTCAGCGCGACCGCCTGCTCGGGCGGGAGCGAGTAGCGGCCGCTGCCGGACTCGTACTCGACATAGCCTCCAGCCGCCTGCTGGTTCAGCCATTCGCGCACATAGCGTTCGGCGGTGCCGGTGCGTCCGGCGAGCTCCGCCGGGGTCAGCGGGCCCGCATCGGCGAGGGCGCGGTAGAGCCCGAGCCGATCCCCCATCACGACGAGCGCGGTGTTGAGTGTCGCGCCGACCTCGTCCACGGCGCGAAATACGAACGCCATCAGCGCGTCTAGGTCGACCTGCCGCTCTTCGATCGTGGCCATCTGGCCCTCCTTCGGTGGATTGCGGCCACCGTAGAAGCCGCCGGCCGCGCTCGCCTCGGGGGGCCCACCTGGTCCGAGACCCCGGGGACGTGACCGGCGACGCTTGCCGGGCAACATCGCCGGCCACGTCACTACGAGTAGCCTTCAGCACATGCTCCTGGGTCGCGAACCGGAGCAGCAGGCAATCCAGGTGCTGCTGGCGGACGCGCGTGCCGGCCGCAGCGGCGTGCTGGCCCTCGTCGGCGAGGCGGGAATCGGCAAGTCGGCGCTCCTCGAGCATGCGGCGTCGCTCGCGGGCGGGATGCGCGTCCTACGCGCACGCGGCGTCGCGTCCGAGACGCAGATCCCGTTCGCCGGCCTCTTCGAGCTGCTGCGGCCCGCGCTCGACCTCCTCGGACGGATCCCGGAGCCGCAGTCCACAGCGCTCCAGGGCGCGCTCGCACTCCGACCGGCCCGGGCCGGGGACCGGTTCGCGATCGGCGCGGCCACGCTCAGCCTTCTCGCCGCCGCCGCGGACGAGCGGCCGACGGTGGTGCTGGTCGACGACGCGCACTGGCTCGACGCATCGACCTCGGACGCACTGCTCTTCGCGCTGCGCCGCCTGCTGGCGGAGCCGATCGCCGTCGTGCTGACGGCGCGCCAGGACGAGCGCTCACTGCTGGACGGCGCGGACATCCCCTACCTGCGGCTCGAGGGCCTGGACGAAGCTGCCGCGACCCTCCTGCTCCGACGTGTGGCACCGGAGACCGACTCCGTGGCCGCCGTACGCCTGCACCGCGAGACCGGCGGCAACCCGCTCGCCCTGCTCGAGCTCTCCGGCGAACGGCTACCGGAGCTCGCTCCCGACGCGCCCGTTCCCGTCGTCACGAGTGTCGCGCAGGCGTACGTCGACCGGGCGGCCGCGCTGCCGGAGCGCGCGCGGCAGGCCCTCG
>JBOGZX010000049.1:0-7056 GCA_050697615.1 Gaiellaceae bacterium | reverse complement strand
GGCAGTAGCTCTGCTCCGCGCCGCGCCCGACGCGGCCGCGCAACTGGTGCAGCTGGGCGAGGCCGAAGCGGTCCGCCTCCTGCACGATCATGATCGTCGCGTTCGGACCGTCGACGCCCACCTCGATCACGGTCGTCGCGACCAGCACGTCCAGCTCGCCCGCCTTGAAGCTCGACATCACCTCGCGGCGGTCGGCCGGCTTCAGCCGGCCGTGCAGGAGCCCGACGCGGTAGCCGCGCAGCTCGCCGTGTCGCAGCCGCTCCGCCTCCGCCTCCGCCGCGCGCGCGAGCCGCGTCTCCGACTGCTCGATCAGCGGACAGACCACGTACGCCTGCCGGCCCGCGTCGAGATGCACGCGCAGCCGCTGGTAGGCGGCGCTCGACCGTTCGGCCCCGACGCGCCTCGTGACGACCGGCACGCGGCGCGCGGGCGGCTTCGCGATCTCGCTCACCGCCAGGTCGCCGTAGATCGTCAGCGCGAGGGTGCGCGGGATCGGCGTCGCCGTCATGTGGAGGACGTGCGGGCTCCGCCCCGCCGCGAGCGCCTTCCGCTGCTCGACGCCGAAGCGATGCTGCTCGTCGACGACCGCAACCGCGAGGTCGAGGAACTCGACGTCGCGCTGGATCAACGCGTGCGTGCCGACGGCGATCTGCGCCACGCCGTTCGCGATCTCCTGCCGGATCCTCTTCCCGCCGCCCGAGCCGGTGAGCAGCACGCAGCGCACGCCGAGCTGCCCGCAGAGCGGCTCGAGCGTGAGGAAGTGCTGCTCGGCCAGCGTCTCCGTCGGCGCCATCAGCGCCCCCTGCCGGCCCTGCTCCACCGCGCGCAGCAGCGCGTACAGCGCCACGACCGTCTTGCCCGAGCCGACGTCGCCCTGCAGCAGCCGCTGCATCGGCTCGGTGCGTGCGAGGTCATCGTCGATCTCGGCAATCGCGTGTTCCTGATGCTCGGTGAGCGCGAACGGGAGCACGGCGCGGTACCGCTCGATCAGCGCGCCCGGCTCGGGCAGCGGCAGCGCCACCGCGTCGGAGTCCCGGAGGCTCCCCACGACGAGCTGAAGGACGACGAGCTCGTCGAGCGCGAGCCGCCGGCGCGCCTCCTCCGCCTGGACGTCGTCTGCCGGGAAGTGGATCGCTGCGAGCGCGTCGCGGCGAAGGGGCAGCTCGAGCTCCGCCGGCAGCGGATCGGGAAGGTCGCGCGCGTACAGCGCGAGCGCCGTCCGCACCAGCTCGCGCAGGCGCGCGGAGGCGATCTGCTCGCCCGCCGGATAGACGGGTGCGAAGTCTGCGGTGCGCCGCACCTCGCCGATGTCGTAGCTCTTGACGTCGAAGCCGAAGCGGCCGAGCCTGCCGCGAAGCCGCACGGTCGTTCCCGGCGGCAGCTTCTCCACGAGCCAGGGCTGGTTGAAGAAGCTTGCGCTCACCTCCCCGCCGCTCCCGTCCCGGACGACGGCGGTCACCAGGCTGCGCCGCCCACGCAACGGCCGGGCGCGTGCGCCGACTATTCGACCCTCGATCGCGACCTCGCCCTCGGCCTCGCCGAGCTGCGCGATCGGGACGCGGTCGACCGCGCTCTCGTAGCGCCGCGGCGCGTGGAAGAGCAGGTCGCGGACGGTCCGGATGCCGAAGCCGCGGAGCCGCTTCGCGAGTGTCGGGCCCACGCCGGGCAGCGTCGCGACGTCGAGCGCGTCGAGGCGATGCGGCGGCGCCCACCCGCGCGGACGGGGCCACTCGTGCTGGACCACACCTGCGAAACCCGCGTGCATCCGGGTCATCGTCGCCACGAGGGCCGAGCATAGGACCCGGCCCGGACGGACCGGCTCACCGCAACCTCCTGTTGGCGCCTTCGACGGTGCGGTGGGCGCGCGGCGCCGAAGGGGATAGTGCGAATGCACAGACCCGGAAGGCGACGTGCGGCCACCGTGCCGAGCCGTCCGCGGAGCCGGGCTCCGCCCGGCGGGAGCGGACGGCGGTCGGTGGCGCTAGCGGTCGTGGTACCAGAAGAAGCCGACCGTCCCGGGGCCGGCGTGGGTGCCGACGACCGCGCCGAGGGTCGTCGCGATCTCGATCGCGGCGTGCGGACGCACGTGCTCGACCAGCTCGCGCAGCGCGTCGAGCCGTTCCGGTGCGGCGGCGTGGGCGATGCCGACCTTGAGCGCCGGCGAGTCCGTCGAGGTCGCCTCGAACGTCTCCCGGAACTCGGCGAACGCCTTGTGCGCCCCGCGCACGCGCTTCAGCGGCACCACCTCTCCGTCCGAGATCGACAGGATCGGCTTCACGTTCAGGAGATTGCCGGCGAACGCGGCGGCCCGGCCGATGCGCCCGCCCTTCGCGAGGTTATCGAGCGTGTCGACGGTGAAGAGCAGGTGGTGGTCGCGACCGTACCGGGCGACGAACGCGTCGACCTCCTCGTCGGTGGTGCCGCGCTCGAGGCGCCGCTGCACGCCGATCGCGAGCAGGGCGATCGAGGCCGAGACCGTGCGCGTGTCGATCACCCGCACGCGGTCGCCGTCAACCAGCCCCGCCGCCGTCTGCGCGCTGCCGAACGTGCCCGAGAGCGTCGAGGAGATCTGCAGCGACAGGACGCGGTCGTAGCGTCCTGCGAGCTCCTCGTAGACGGCGTGGAAGTCGCCGGGCGCGGGCTGCGAGGTCGTCGGCAGCTCCGCCGCCGTCCGCAGGCGGTCGTAGAACCGCTCCGGCCGGATGTCGACGTGGTCGCGGAAGCTCTCGTCGCCGAAGCGCACATAGAGCGGCACGACCCGGAAGTTCTCGAACCGCCGCGGCGCGTCGGGAAAGTCGGCCGTCGAATCGAGCACGACCGCGGTGTTCTCGGCGGTGAGCTTCACGAGCTCGCGGCCTGCTCGACGGCGGCGATCAGCCGATCGAAGTCCTCGTCCTTCGTCACGCACGCGACGGCGCCGGCTGCGCGGACCTCGGCCACCTCCTGGTCGGTCACGGAGGCGCTCAGGCACACCACCCGGGTCCCGGTGCACGCGGCGAGCACGGCACGCGTCGCCTCGGCGCCGTTCAGTCCCGGCATGCGGTAGTCCATCAGCACGACGTCCGGCCGCAGGGTCGAGCACACCCCCGGGGCCTCGTCGCCGGTCGCGAGGCTCGCGACCACCTCCACCTCGTCCCGCATGCCGAAGAGCAGCTCGAGCGTGGTGCGGAAGGTGTCGTTGTCCTCGACGAGCACGACGCGGATCGGGCCGTCGCCCGTCATTCGGCGGCGAGCAGGAGCGGGTAGTGGGGCTGACCGCCCGCGTGCACGTCGAGCTCGAGCTCGGGATGCGTGCCCGCGAGCTCCGCCAGCAGCGAATCGAGCGCCGGCGGCTCGTCGCCGGTGAGCAGCGTGAGGACGCCGCGCGGCTCGGCCAGCAGACGGTCGAGCACCGCGCGCGCGACCTCCTCGAAGCTCTCGCCTCCCGCGACGGGCTCCCCCTCCGCCAGGCCGAGCCAGGCGCCCGACCGGACGGCGACCCCGTTCAGCCGCACCTCGCGGGATGCGATCGTGACGGCGCCCGTCGCGACGCCTTCCACCGCTGCGGCCATCGCGTCGGCGTTGGCCTCCGCTCCACTCGTCGGATCGAATGCGACGACGGCGACGAGCCCGGCCTGCAGCGACGCGGTCGGCACGACCCGTACGCGCTTCGACGAGTGCTCGGCCGCCTGCTCGGCCGCCATGAGCACGTTCGCGTTGTTCGGCAGCAGCACCACCTCCGACGTACCGGCCGCCTCGATCGCGGCGAGCAGCTCGGCGGTGGCCGGGTTCATGGTGCTGCCGCCGTCGACGACGGTCGCGCCGAAGCTCTCGAACAGCTCGCGGTTTCCGGCGCCCGCCGCGACGGCGACCACCGTCGCCGAGCGGTCCGGCGCACGGACGGCGTGCAGCAGCCGCTCCTCGCGCTCGTGCGCCTGCGCGTGCATGTTCGCGATCTCGACGCCGCCGACGATCCCGCGCGCCACTCCCAGCGACAGGGCCCGGCCCGGGTCGTCGGTGTGCACGTGCACCTTCAGCGCCGACGGATCGCCGACGACGAGCAGCGAGTCGCCGAGATCCTCGAGCTCCGTCTCGAGCTCGTCGACGTCGAGGCCGTGTCCCTCGACGACAAAGACGGTGCAGTAGCGGTAGCGCGAGAGCTCGCGATGGATCGCGTCGAAGGCGATCTGCCCGGGCTGCCCGGGCTGCCCGGCCTGCCCGGGCGTCTCGGGCAGCGCCTCGCCGGCGAGGGCGGCGGCGAGCCCGCGGACGATCTCGAGCAGCCCGGCGGCGCCCGCGTCGACCACGCCGGCCTCGCGAAGGACCGGAAGCATCTCGCGCGTGGCGACGACCGTCTCGTCGCCGGCGGCGACGATCTCGGCGAAGCTCGCGCCGCGTCCGGCCGCGTCGGCCATCGCACGCACGGCGGTGAGCATCGTCCCCTCCACGGGCTTCTTCACCGCCCGGTATGCGGCGTCGCTGGCCGACCGGAATGCGGCCGCGAGGTCGTCGGAGCCGGCCAGCGACTCGGTCGCGCCGCGGACGATCTGCGAGAGGATCACACCCGAGTTGCCGCGCGCGCCCATCAACGCGGCGCGGGACACCTCCCGCGCGAGGCCCGCGCGGTCGTCGGCACCTTCTCCCGCGAGCGAGTCGGCGACCGCGCGCACCGTCAGCGTCAGGTTCGTGCCGGTGTCGCCGTCGGGGACCGGATAGACGTTCAGGTCGTCGATGCGCGTGCGATGCGCCTCGATCGCGGCGCGCGCACCGTCGACGAGCCTGCGCGCGTCCGTTCTCACGTCCCCTGCCTCACTCGCTGGATCACGACCTCGACCGCGGCGACCTCGAGCCCGGTCAGACGGGCGACCTCGTAGGCGACCTGCGAGCGGACGGTCGCCGCGACCTCGGCCAGGTTCAGGCCGTGCTCGACGATCACGTGCAACGCGATCCGGAGCCCCGACGCGTCGCCGTCCACCTCGATTCCCTCGCGTCGGAACAGCCGCCCGACGCGCGTGCCGGACGAGAGCCCGACGATGCCGTAGCAGCCGAGCGCTGTCTCGGCCACGATCTCGGCGACCGCGTCGCGCGAGATGGTGAGCCGGCCCAGTTCCAGGTCCAGCGTGAGCTCGTCGGCCACGGCACCGATTAGACCGCATCCGGGCTCGGTGCGGTTGCGACTGTCAGGCGAAGAGGGTGTCGGACACCTTCGGTGTCGGACACCCGGGCGGCAGCGCTAGACGGCCTTCTGGACCTTGTTGCCCTTGAGGCAACGGGTGCAGACGTAGGCGCGCTTCGGCGAGCCGTCGAGCAGGACGCGTACCCGCTGCAGGTTCGGGTCGAACCGCCGCTTCGTGGCGACCATCGAGTGGGAGCGGTGATGGCCGAACGCCGGCTTCTTCCCGCAGACTGCACAGACCTTGGACATCGCGGGCGGCAGTGTACCCGCTACCTGCGCGCGCTCGCCCGCAGGCGCGCGAACAGGTCGGCCATCTCGAGCGCCGACCGCGCGGCCTCGGCCGCCTTGCCGATGCGCGCCTCGGCCTGCTCGACGTTCTCCACCGTCAGCACGCCGAACGTCACCGGGACGCCGGTCTCGATGCCGGCGAGCTGCAGGCCCGACGCGCACTCTCCGGCAATGAAGTCGAAGTGGGGCGTGTCGCCGCGCACGATCGCGCCGAGCGCGACGATGCAGGCGTAGCGGCGGGTCTTCGCGAGCGCCATGGCCGCCAGCGGCAGCTCGAAGGCTCCCGGCACGGGAACCACCGTGATCCCGTCCTGCGACACGCCCGCTTCGGTGAGCGCGTCGAGGGCGCTCTTCAGCATCCGGTCCGTCACGCCGCCGTTGAAGCGGGAGACGACCACGCCGACGGAGCGGCGGCTGCCGAGCGGCGTCCCCTCGAGCACCGTGTAGCCGTCCGGGACGTCCACCTCGCCGCGCACGTGCTCGACGCTGCCGTCGAGCGGATTCTCCTCGATCACCGCCGCCGACTGCGCCGCCGGCCAGCCTTCGAACGGGTCGCCGGGACCGCCGTCGGGCTCGTCCGGCTCGGGCTCCGGCGACGGCGTCGACGGCTCGGGCACGGGATCGGGTCTCGGCGGCGTCTCGGCCTGCGTCCCGTCGCCCGCGGGCGAGGAGCTCGAGTTGGGCAGCACAGGGTCGTCGATGTCGGTCACTGGTTCTCCCTGTCCTAGTCGAGGTTCTTCAGATCCTGATGGTGCAGTCGGTGCCCGAGCTTATCCCGCTTCGTCTGCAGGTAGCGCATGTTCTCGCTGTGCGGCGCGACCTCGATCGGAACCTGCTCGACGACGCTGAGCCCGAAGCCGTCGATCCCGGTCAGCTTCTTCGGATTGTTCGTGAGGATGCGCAGGGTGGTCAGCCCGAGGTCGGAGAGAATCTGGTTGCCGATGCCGTAGTCGCGCGCGTCGGCCGGGAAGCCCAGCTCCAGGTTCGCCTCGACCGTGTCGAGCCCCTGCTCCTGCAGCTCGTAGGCGCGCAGCTTGTTGAGGAGCCCGATGCCGCGCCCCTCCTGCGCCATGTACAGCAGCACGCCCCGCCCCTCCTCCTCGATCTGCGCGAGGGCCTGCTCGAGCTGCTCGCCGCAGTCGCAGCGCAGGGAGTGGAACACGTCGCCGGTGAGGCACTCCGAGTGGACGCGCACGAGGACGTTCTCGGCGCCGTCGACCTGGCCTTTCACGAGCGCGAAGTGCGTCTTCCCGGTCAGCTTCTCGCGGAAGCCGACGGCCTCGAACTCGCCGAACTCGGTGGGCAGCCGGACGGAGGCGCCGCGCTCGACGAGCTTCTCGTTGCGCCGGCGGTACTCGACCAGGTCGGCGACGGTGATCATCTTCAGGCCGTGGCGCTCGCAGTAGGGCTTGAGATCCGGCACACGCGCCATCGTCCCGTCGTCGTTCATGACCTCGCAGATCACGCCCGACTGGTTCAGGCCCGCCAGCTTCGCGAGGTCGACCGCCGCCTCGGTCTGCCCCGTGCGCTCCAGCACGCCGCCCGGCTTGGCCTTCAGCGGGAAGATGTGGCCCGGCTGCACGAGATCGCGCGGCGCGCTCGACGGATCGATC
>JBOGZX010000048.1:0-8432 GCA_050697615.1 Gaiellaceae bacterium | reverse complement strand
CGGTGAGCCCGATCGCCAGCGTCAGCCACACGGGCATCGGGTCCGGCCCCGGAATGGCGAGACGCGCGAGCGCGCCCGTCAGGAAGCCCGAGATCAGGATCGCGAGGACAAAGCCCAGACCCATATTCAGCCCACGTTATCCGGCCGCTGTCGAGTCAAGCGGGCGCGAGCGCCAGCAGCTCACGGCGGATCTCCCTGAACTCGTCGCGGAGCTTCGCCGCGTACACGAAGCGAAGCTCCTCGGCGGCGGTGTCCATCTCCTCCTCGAGCGTGAACGCGCGCCGCTCGAGCTCCTCTCGGGTCATGCCCTCGACCTTGTCGCCGCGGCGCCGGCGCGACCTCGGCACGTGCGGCTGCTCGAGCGCGAGGAACTCGGCGATGTCGGAGACGCCCTTCACGATCGAGATCGGCTCCGTCCCGTGCTCCTCGTTGTACGCGAGCTGCACGACCCGGCGGCGGTTCGTCTCGTCGAGCGCGCCCTTGATCGCCTCGGTCGTCTTGTCGGCGTACATCAGCACCCGTCCGTTCACGTGGCGCGCGGCGCGGCCGATCGTCTGCACGAGCGCCGTGCGGCCGCGCAGGAAGCCTTCCTTGTCGGCGTCGAGGATCGCGACGAGCGACACCTCGGGCAGGTCGAGCCCCTCGCGAAGCAGGTTGACGCCGACCAGCACGTCGTAGTCGCCGAGCCGCAGCTCACGGATGATCTGGATGCGCTCGAGCGTGTCGATCTCGGAGTGCAGGTAGCGCGCCTTGACGCCCGCCTCGAGCAGGTAGTCGGTGAGATCCTCGGCCATCTTCTTCGTCAGCGTCGTGACGAGCACGCGCTCCCCGACGTCCTCGCGGCGGCGGATCTCGTTGAGCAGGTCGTCGATCTGGTTCTTCGTCGGGCGCAGCTCGACCTCCGGGTCGACGAGGTACGTCGGCCGGATCAGCTGCTCGGCGACCCGCGCCGACTGCTTCAGCTCCCAGGCGCCCGGCGTCGCCGACACGAAGACGAGCTGCGGCGCCTTGCCGAGGAACTCGTCGAAGCGCAGCGGCCGGTTGTCGAGCGCCGACGGCAGCCGGAAGCCGTAGTCGACCAGCGTCTGCTTGCGCGACCGGTCGCCCTCGTACATGCCGCCGATCTGCGGCACCGTCTGGTGCGACTCGTCGATGAAGATCACGAAGTCCTCGGGGAAGTAGTCGAGCAGCGTGAACGGGTGCGTGCCCGGCTGCCGTCCCTCGAGGATGCGCGAGTAGTTCTCGATCCCGTTGCAGAAGCCGAGCTCCTGCAGCATCTCGAGGTCGTAGTCGGTGCGCTGACGGATGCGATGCGCCTCGAGCATCCGGTTCTCGGCTTCGAACTTCCGCACCTGCGCGTCGACCTCGGAGCGGATCTCGGCGACAGCGCGCTCGACGGTCGGCTGCGACGTCACGTACTCGGTCGCGGGCCAGATCGAGAGGTTGTCGAGCCTCGCGTAGACCTCGCCGGTGAGCGGGTCGAAATGGGAGATCTGCTCGACCTCGTCGCCGAAGAACGAGATGCGATAGGCCGTCTCGGCGTTCGCCGGCTGCACCTCGAGGATGTCGCCCTTCACGCGGAAGCGGCCGCGGCCGAGCACGGTGTCGTTCCGGACGTACTGCGACTCGATCAGCTTCCGCAGCACCAGGTCGCGGTCCTGCTCGGCCCCCACCTCCAGATAGAGCATCCGCTCGCGCCACTCCTCCGGCGAGCCGAGGCCGTAGATGCACGACACGGACGCGACGACGATCACGTCCCGGCGCGTGAAGAGCGACGAGGTCGCCGACAGCCGCAGCCTCGAGATGTCGTCGTTCCGCGAGGAGTCCTTCTCGATGTAGAGGTCGGCCTGGGGAACGTACGCCTCTGGCTGGTAGTAGTCGTAGTACGACACGAAGTACTCCACGGCGTTGTCCGGGAAGAACTCGCGAAACTCGTTGCAGAGCTGTGCGGCAAGCGTCTTGTTGTGGGCGATCACGAGCGTCGGCTTCTGCACCTGCTCGACGATCCACGCCATCGTCGCCGTCTTGCCGGTCCCCGTCGCCCCCAGCAGCGTCTGGTAGCGCTCGCCGGCGCGCAGGCCGTCGGCCAGCGTCTCGATCGCGGCCGGCTGGTCTCCGGTCGGGACGTACGCGGACGATGTTTTGAGCGGCGGCACGAGAGGGGACAGGGTAACCCGCGTGAGCGCCTCGACAAGCCCGACCGGCCGCCCTCCGTACGCCGCGTATGCGGGGATCATGGGCGCGTTCGCCGGCGGCCTGGCCGCCGCCGGCGTCGCCGCGCGGCTGCTCGGCCGTGACCCGCGGGAGCACGACACGCTCGACCTCGCCGTGCTCGCAGCTGCCACGTTCAAGGCGTCGCGGACGATCAGCCGCGACGAGGTGACGAGCTTCATCCGAGAGCCGTTCGTGGAGGGCGCGGCGCACGAGGGCGGCGAGGAGCCGGTCGAGACCGGAGACCTCCGCCAGGCGATCGGCGAGCTCGTGACGTGCTCGCGGTGCATCGGCACCTGGGTCGCGGCAGCGCTCGGGGTGACGCAGATGCTCACGCCGCGGTTCGGACGGCTGCTCACGTGGACGCTCGCGGCCGCGGGCCTGAACGACTGGCTGCAGGGCGGCTTCGCCGCGCTCACGAGCAAGGCGGACGAGCTCGAGCGGCGGACGTAGCCCGGAGACCCGGCCACCGTCCCCGCGGTGCGCCGGCCGGGTCTCGTCTTCGCGGCTGGTTGATGTTCGCCGCTCCAGCGCACGCTGCGACGCTGACCGTCGCGCCGCGCGACTTCTCCCCGCGGCACGCGACGCTGCAGGTCCCGGCGAAGCCGACGCTCACCCGGCAGGTGGGCGTGCGTCTGGTGACGGCGAAGGCCAAGGCGGTCGGCTGGATCGCGCCGCCTGCGCGCCGCACCGCGCGCGCCGTCGAATGGGACGGGCGGATCCGGGGAAAGCGCGTGCCCGACGGCGACCACGTGGTGCGTCTCGTCTACCGATCGGCGGTGCTCCCGCGTCCACGCCGCTCCGCATCGACACGCACACGCAGCAGCTGCTCGACCTGTGCGCAGGGCTCGGGCTCGGCGCCGTGGCGGTGGGACGGCACCGGGCTCACGGACGGCTCGACATTCGGGCAGCTCGTAGGCGGCTACGGAGTCGAGATCGGCGCGACGTCGCCGTCGTCGCCGCCGAGCACCCCGGGGCGCAGCGCAGATCCCGGATCTCTACGGCCCGGGCATCACGGCGCAGATGACATACTACGAGACGCCGGCGGGCGCTGAGGTGTTCGCCGCGGGAGCGCTCGACTTCGGCGGCTCGTCGCCGTTCTGGCCGGTCAAGCGGATGCTCGACAACCTGTGGGCGCGCCTCTCACAGCCGTAGCCCTCGATCAACCTTCGAAGCCCTGCTCGGCCAGAACCTCGTCGATGCGGGCGCGGTGCGCCCGCTCCCACGCATCGAGGGACTCGCCGACCTCCCGGGCCAGCCTCTCCCGGGCGGCCGTGAGCGCCTGCTCCCGACGGCCCGCGGGAGTGACGACCACGCCCTCCTCGTCGGCCACCACGATGTCGCCCGCGCTCACGTCCACGCCGCCGCACCGCACGCGGCCGTTGAGCGGCTCCACCGCGGCCTTGACCCCCGGGATCGGGATCACTCCCCTGGCGAAGACCGGAAAGCGAAGCTCGCGCACCTCGGCGAGGTCGCGGATCACTCCGTCGATCACGAACGCCGCGATTCCCCGGCGGCGGGCGACGGCGCAGACGTTGCCTCCGGCGACGGCGTAGTCGACGTCGCCTGCTTCCACGACGACGACCGAGCCGGGCTCTGCACGGTGGATCGCCGCATGCAGCATGAGGTTGTCGCCCGGAGGACACCGGACGGTGAACGCCGGGCCGGCGACCCGCGGGATCGACGGCCACAGCGGACGGATGCCGATGTCCATCACCTGCTCGCGTCCGAGAACGTCGGCGAGCGT
This sequence comes from Gaiellaceae bacterium, assembly GCA_050697615.1. GTDB lineage: Bacteria > Actinomycetota > Thermoleophilia > Gaiellales > Gaiellaceae > PALSA-600. The sequence goes on along the minus strand of JBOGZX010000048.1, from coordinate 4,474 downwards.
GGTCGGCGAGATCTCCTCGAAACCGGCGGCGTCGGTCATGCCGGGCGCTCTCGCGCACGAGTGTCCGACGCCGAAGGCGTCTGACACCCACCACCCTCCGGAACCGCGCAGTCGCCCCAGTCGAAGTCGCGCGAGCGCGACCAGAGGTTCTCGTCCGACGGTGCGTCCGGCTCCCCGGTCACCGCCGGGTGCGCCTCGGTGTCCTGGTCGACGAGTGACGGGAGCATGTCCGCAGCGTCGACGAACGAGTCGTCGGTGGTGGGCCAGTCGAGCGACGTCACCTCCGCCTCGATCCCCTGGATGCCGTCCATCGTGTCCTCGATCCGCGCCTGCTCCTCGGTCTTGAAGAGCGGGTGATTCTCGAACGGATCCTGGTGCATGTACCTCTCGAGCGGCATCTCGTGCTCGAGTGCCGAGTTACGGCGCTTCAACTCCAGGTGGTCCTGGATCACCTGCGCGAACATCGACGGGCTGTCGACGGCCATGGACATCCTCCCTGCTCCGACGCCACTTTCCTTCCCGTGCGAGATTGTAGTGGATCTACACGGAATTCGACTCCGCCGCGACGACGACCCGGTTACGACCGTCGCGCTTTGCGGCGTACAGGGCCGAGTCGGCCGCGGCGATCAACTCGTCGAGCTCGTACGAGTCGGGAAACGCGGCGACGCCGAAGCTCGCGGTGACCGCGACCACGGCCTCGTCGTCTCCGGGCGCAGCCAGCGTCGATGATTCGATGTGCACGCGCGCACGCTCGGCCAGACGCGCGCCGCCCGGCGCGTCCGTCCCCGTGAGGACGAGCGCGAACTCCTCGCCGCCCCAACGTGCCGCGACGTCGCTCTCGCGCACCGTCGCCTTCAGGACGCGCGCGAACTCCTGTAGCACCTCGTCGCCGAAGAGATGCCCGTACCGGTCGTTGACCCGCTTGAACTCGTCGAGGTCGGCGAGCACGAGACACAGGTGCTCGCGGAGGCGCGCCGCGCGCGCGAGCTCCACGCGAAGCGTGTTCTCCAGGCTGCGGCGGTTTGCGAGGCCGGTGAGGCTGTCGACGAGCGCCTGCCGCTCCGCGACGCGGTGCAGGCGTGCGTTCTCGAGCGCCACGACCGCCTGGGCGGCGAGCGACGCGGCCGTTTCCACCTGGTCCGCGTCGAACGCGGGGGCGCTGAGCACCAGCGAGCCGAAGTCGGAGCTGCCGGCGCGAAGCGGGATCGCGATGCTCTGCCCGCCCGCGGCCGGGTCCGGCTCGCCGGCGCGGGCGCGCTCACCGCCGGGGTCGATCACGAGGCCGCCGCGCGCACCGGTCGCCTCGACCGCGGACTCCACGACGATGCGGAGCAGCTGCGACGGGTCGTGGGTCGCGACCAGCGCCTCGCCGAACCGCGCCGTCGCTCCGCGGACGCGGCTGCGCTCGGTCTCGAGCTCGGCCAGCCGCTGCTCGAGGCGCTCGGCCATGTCGTTGAACGCGCGACCGAGTCGGGCGAGATCGTCGCGGCCGCCCACCTCGACCCGCATACCGAGCCGCCCCTCGGCGATCGCGCCTGCCGCCTCGGTGAGCTGCCGCAGGAAGTCGGCCTCGGAACGTCTTCGCCGGATCCTCAAGCGCCTGCCCGCAGGTGCCGATACCTCATCTCGCAGAAATTGTCGGCGCGGACGGCCGGGTTCATGAGGGATACCACCCGCCCGGTGCCGTCCACCGTGCAGAATGGTCGGATGCCGCGCTTCGGTGTCACCCGTCGCCTCGGACCCGTCGGGGTCGCCCTCACCGCGTGGGACGTCTGGCGCCGCCTGCCGCCGCGGCAGCGACGCTGGGTCGCGGGCCAGGTGCGCCAGCACGGGCCGCGGCTCGCGAAGCAGGCGCTCGCCGCGCAGAAGAAGCGCCGAAGGTAGCCCGCGCTACAGCGTCAGCGCTTCGCGGGCGATGCGGGCCTGCTCGATACCGTGCGCGGTCGGATAGCCCTCGGAGGGGCTCGCGCGCCACGGGCGACCGACGAAGCGGAGCGGGATGCCTGCGGCGCACTCCTCGAGCCGGTGCCGGATCGAGCGCCATGGACCCATGTTCTGCGGCTCCTCCTGCGCCCACACGATCTCGGCCAGCGAGCCGTAGGAGGCGACGAGAGCCGCGACCGTCTCCGTCGGGAACGGATACAGCTGCTCGACCCGCGCGATCGCGACGCCGTCCGAGCGACCCTCGTGGCCGACGAGGTCGAAGTAGACCTTGCCGGCGCACAGCACCAGGCGCCGCGTCCACTGCTTGTCGGCGCCGCGGTCGTCGAGCACCGGCTGGAATGCGCCGTCGGTGAGATCGGCCAGCATGGACGAGGCGTCCTTCAGCCTGAGGAGTCCCTTCGGCGTGACCACGACGAGCGGCCGGGCGGTCGCGTCGAGCGCCTGGCGGCGCAGCAGATGGAAGTACTGCGCGGCCGTCGTGCAGTTCGCGATCCGGAGGTTCTCCTGTGCGCCGAGCTGCAGGAACCGCTCGAGTCGCGCGCTCGAATGCTCCGGCCCGTTGCCCTCGTAGCCGTGCGGCAGCAGCAGCGTCAGCCGGGAGGTCTCGCGCCACTTCGAGAGCGCCGACGAGACGAACTGGTCGATGACGATCTGAGCGCCGTTCGCGAAGTCGCCGTACTGCGCCTCCCAGAGGACGAGCGCCTCCGGCGCCGCCGCCGAATAGCCGTACTCGAAACCGACGCACGCGTACTCGGACAGCGGCGAGTTGAAGACCTCGAACGACGCCGACGCCTCATCGAGGTGCTGCATCGGCGTGTAGGTCTCTCCGGAGTGCACGTCGTGGAGCACCAGGTGGCGCTGCGCGAAGGTTCCGCGCTGTGAGTCCTGGCCGCTGAGCCTGATCGGGATGCCGTCGACGAGCAGCGAGCCGAACGCCAGCGCCTCGGCCTGCCCCCAGTCGATACCGCCCTCGGCGATCGCGGCACGCCGACGCTCGAGCTGCCGCGCCAGCTTCGGGTGCACGGTGAAGTCGTCGGGCGTTCGCAGGAGCTGGTCGTTCAGCTCGACGAGCTTTCCACCGGCGACGGCGGTGACGACGTCGCCGGTCGTCGCCCGCGGGATCGCCCCGTCGTGCTCGACCTTGGCCGTCCCGTCGCCGAGCGACGCCTTCAGACGGTCGTGCGCGCCGCGCAGCACCGACTCGACCTCGGCGACGAACGAGGCAGCTTCCTCGGCGGTCAGCACGCCCTCCTCGACGAGCTGTGCCCCGTACAGCTCGCGCACGCTCGGATGGGCGTTGATCTGCTCGACCATCAGGGGCTGCGTGTATGCAGCCTCGTCCTGCTCGTTGTGACCGAACCGGCGGTAGCCGACCAGGTCGATGAGGACGTCCCGCCCGAAGCGCCGCCGGTACGCCATCGCGAGCCGCACGGACGCGATCGCCGCTTCCGGGTCGTCGGCGTTGACGTGCACGATCGGGACGTCGAAGCCCTTCGCGAGGTCCGACGAGTAGCGCGTCGAGCGGCCTTCGCTCGGATCGGTCGTGAAGCCGATCTGGTTGTTGGTGATCACGTGCAGGGTGCCGCCGGTCGAGTAGCCCGCGAGGTCGTGCAGGTTGAACGTCTCGGCGACGATCCCCTGCCCCGCGAACGCGGCGTCGCCGTGCAGGAGCACCGGCAGCGCGACCGAGGGATCGTGGGCGCCGTTCGCCGTGGAACGGTCGGTCTGCTCCGCGCGGGTGCGGCCCTCGACGACGGGGTCGACCGCCTCGAGGTGGCTCGGGTTCGCGACGAGGCGCACGCCGACCTTGCCGTTCGCCGTCGTGCGCGTCCCGTGCGCGGCGAGGTGGTACTTGACGTCGCCGGTGCCGCCCTCGGGGTCGGCGGCGACGGCGGCGATCGTTCGCTCGCCCTCGAACTCGCGCAGGATGTACTCGTAGGGCATGCCGATCGTGTGGGCGAGCACGTTCAGCCTGACGCGGTGCGCCATCCCGAGAACGACCTCGTGCGCGCCCGCCTCCGACGCGAGCTCGATCGTCTCGTCGAGCATCGGGATCATCACGTCGAGCCCCTCGAGCGAGAACTGCTTCTGACCGAGGAACCGCTTGCGCAGGAATCGCTCCATCCCGTCGACCTCGCAGAGGCGACGGTAGAGCGCACGCTTCTCGTCGGCGCCGAAGGTGCCCCGGTAGCGGCCCGACTCGATCGCCTGCCGCAGCCAGACACGCTGCTGGTGGTCGGACAGGTGCTCGAGCTCGTACGCGATCGTGCCGCAGTAGGTCTCGGCGAGCCTCGGGAGCACGTCGGCGAGCGTCTCGCCGGGAACGGCCACCCGCAGCACCGAGGCCGGGATGCGCGCCTGGAGCTCCGGCGTCAGCTTGGGCTCGAGTCGCAGCGGCTCGAGCGACGGGTCGCCCACCGGCTCGGCGCCGAGCGGGTCGAGCCGCGCGGCGAGGTGGCCGTGGGTGCGGTGCGCCTTCACGAGCGCCATCGCCGCGGCGACGCCGCCGAGGATCTGGTCGGACGGAATC
>JBOGZX010000047.1:0-1971 GCA_050697615.1 Gaiellaceae bacterium | reverse complement strand
GCTCTACCCCGACGGCGAGAGCGCCTTCCTGCTTCGCACGGCCGAGGCGAACGCCGCCGAGCTCGATCGGCATCACGCCGGTGACGGCGATGCGTGGAACGCGCTCCTCGGCGAGTTCTTCCCCAATGCCGACCTGGCGTTCGGGGTCCTCGGCACGGAGCTCTGGTCGCGCCACGGCGCCGCGCTCGGGTTGAAGGCGGTGCGGCGGCTCGGCCGCCAGGGCGCCGCCGAGTTCATGGGCAAGCTGCTGATCTCGGCCCGCGACTGGCTCGAGACGGCATTTGTCTCGGAGCGGGCGCACGGGCTGCTCGCGCCCTGGGTTCTCCACACCGGCCTCGGGCCTGACGCGGCCGCCTCGGGGTACATGGCGCAGGTGATCGCGGTTGCGGTGCAGGAGGGCGGCATGCCGATCCCGCGCGGCGGAGGGCAGAGGCTCGCCGACGCGCTCGTCGCGCTGATCCGCGAGAGCGGCGGCACCTGCGAGACGGGCGTCCACGTCGACCGCGTGTACTCCGGCGCGGTTCGCGCCTCGACGGGCGAGACGATCACGGCAGGAGAGGCGGTCGTCTGCAACGTCACGTCGACGCAGCTCTACGGCTCGCTGCTCAAGGGAACGCCCGTCAGGGCCGATGGCTTCCGGTATGGGCGGTCCGCAATGCAGATCCACCTCGCGCTGTCGGAGCCGCCGCGGTGGGAGGGCGACGAGCGCCTGGACGGCACGGCGATCGTGCACGTGACGCCGGGGCTCGACGGTGTCTCGCGGGCGGTCAACGAGGCCGAGCGCGGGCTCCTGCCCGCGGAGGCGACGATCGTCGCCGGACAGCCGCTCACGATCGACCCGTCCCGCGCACCCGACGGCAACGGGATCCTCTGGGTGCAGCTGCAGGAGCTGCCGTGGCACGTCAGGGGCGATGCCGCCGGCGAGCTCGACCGCGTCGTCGATGCCGGCGACGGGACCTGGACGCCGGAGCTCCGCGAGCGGTACGCGGACCGGATCCAGGCGCGGCTCGCACGGCACATCCCGAACCTCGAGTCGTCGATCCTCGCGCGCACGGTGCTCTCGCCGGCCGACCTGCAGGGGGCGAACGTCAACCTCGTGCACGGCGATCCGTACGGTGGGTCGCTGGCCCTCGATCAGAACTTCCTCTGGCGGCCGCTCGCGTCGCAGCCGGGCCACCGGACGCCGGTCGACGGCGTCTGGCACGTCGGCGCGTCGACGCATCCCGGGCCGGGACTGGGGGGCGGCTCCGGTGCGCTCGTCGCGGAGCAGATCCTCGCGCCGCCGCTCGCAAAGAGGGTCGTTCGCCGCTTCCGGTCAGGCGCGTGACCCGGTACCCGCCCGCGCCGAGTTAGCGTTGTGCCTCCGTGACTCGCGCTGACCCCCCGGTCGATCACTCGAGCTTCCTCTCGCGCTGGACACACCATCTCGATCGCGGTCCGGGCGGCATCGCGCTGCTCGCCCTCCTCGCGGCGATCCTCTTCCTGGGCGCGCTCGCGGGGCTCTCGTGGGTGGCCGGCTTCGGGGCGGTGCACGAGCGGCTCGAGCAGGTTCAGTGGCCGTGGCTCGTCGCGTCGCTCGGCGGGATGCTGATCGCCTTCGCCGGCTACCGGCTGGCCTACGAGGGCATCTCGCGGGTCGGCGGCGGGCCCAAGCTGTCGCGGCGGCAGCGGTCGGCGGTCGTGATCGCCGGTTTCGGCGGCTTCGTCGCGCGCGGCGGCAGCGAGATCGACAAGTACGCGATGGAGTCGGCGGGCGCCGGCCGGCGCGAGGCGAAGGTCCGGGTCGCGGGCCTCGACTCGCTCGAGCACGTGCCGATCGCGCTCGGCGGCTGCGCGGCCGCGATCGCGCTGCTCGTCGCCGGGAGGCACGATCATCCGCCGCTCGACTTCCTCTGGCCGTGGGCGGTCGCGCCGCCGCTCGGCGGCGCGCTCGCCGTCTGGGCCGCGTGCCGCTACCGCGCAGCGTGGCGC
>JBOGZX010000046.1:0-3328 GCA_050697615.1 Gaiellaceae bacterium | reverse complement strand
CCTCGCCGGCGTGCATCGGGCCGAGCCAGCGCTCCTTCTGCTCCTCCGAGCCCCAGCGCCAGATCGCGAACATCGCGAGCGAGCCCTGCACCGAGACGAAGCTCCGGATGCCGGAGTCGCCCGCCTCAAGCTCGAGACACGTCAGCCCGTACGCGACCGCGCTCGCGCCCGGCAGGCCGTAGCCGTCGAGGTGCATGCCGAAGAGGCCGAGCCGGCCGACTTCCTGGGCGAGCTCCCGCGGCAGGATCCCCTGCTCGAACCACTCGCCGACCTCGGGCAGGACACGCTCGCGAACGAACTGCCGGACCGTCTCGCGAATCGCCCTCTCCTCGTCGTCGAGCAGCGCGTCGATCCCGAGGAAGTCGAGTGGCTCGAGCGCGTTCCGGTTCGCGGTGACGTTCATCCGATCTCTCCTTCGGTCTAGGGCTCGCTAGCGGCCAAGGTACGCCTTCCTGAGCTCCTCGTTCTCGCGAAGGTCTGCGGCGGGGCCCTCGAGGACGAGCCGCCCCGTCGAGAGAACGTAGCCGCGATCGGCGATCGACAGCGAGACGTTCGCGTTCTGCTCGACGATCAGCATCGCCACGCCCGACTCGTGCACCTGCTGGATGATCTGGAAGTTCTGCTCGACGAGGATCGGCGCGAGACCCATCGACGGCTCGTCCATCAGGAGCAGCTTCGGCCGCGACATGAGCGCGCGTCCCATGGCGACCATCTGCTGCTCGCCGCCCGACAGGGTGCCGGCGAGCTGCGTGCGGCGCTCGTGGAGCAGCGGGAACAGCTCGTAGACCCGGTCGAAGTCCTCCTTCTTGCCGCCGCCCCGCAGGTAGGCGCCGAGCTCGAGGTTCTCGAGCACCGTCATCGGCGCGAACAGCCGCCGGTTCTCGGGCACGATCGCGATCCCGCGCGCGATGCGGTAGCTGGTCGGCCGCTTCGTCACGTCCTCCCCGTCGACGCGCACCGCGCCGTTTCGCGGCCGGACGATGCCGAGGATCGTCTTCAGCGTGGTCGACTTGCCGGAGGCGTTGCCGCCGAGCAGGCAGACGAGCTCGCCCGGCTGGATCGAGATCGAGAGGCCCTGCAGGATGTGGATCTGGCCGTAGTAGGTGTCGACCGAGTCCAGCTCGAGGAGGGGCTGCGCGCTCACTTGGTGGAGGCGGTCTGGAGGCCGAGGTAGGCCTCGACCACCTGCTCGTTCGTGGCGACGGACTCGAACGATCCCTCCGCGATCTTCGTGCCGTGGTCGAGCGCGACGACGCGGTCGGAGATGCCCTCCACGACGTGCATGTCGTGCTCGATCACGAGGATCGTGTAGCCGCCCTCTGTGCGGAGCTTCTCGATCAGCTCGGTGATCTCGTGCGTCTCCGACGGGTACATCCCCGCGGCGGGCTCGTCGAGCAGCAGCACGCGCGGGTTGGCCGCGGTCGCCCGCGCGATCTCGAGCCGGCGCCGGTTCGCGTACGAGAGCGAGTACGCGGGCTGGTCCCAGCGGTAGCCCATCAGTCGCTCGCCGAAGAACGCGAGCCGTTCCTGCGCGAGCTGCTCGATCTCGCGCTCTTCGCGTCGCATGCCGGGGGTGCGCAGCATCGAGCGGAAGACGCCGGCGCGCGTGTGGCCGTACGCGGCGGCCATCACGTTCTCCTTCACCGACATGTTCAGGAACAGGCGCAGCGTCTGGAAGGTGCGGGAGATGCCGCGCTGGCTGATCTGGTGCGGCTGCAGCCCGACGATCGAGCGGCCGTCGAGCGTGATGTCGCCGGACAGCGGCCGGTAGATGCCCGTGATCAGGTTGAAGAGCGTCGTCTTCCCGGCGCCGTTCGGGCCGATCACGCTGACGATCTCGCTCTCGTCGAGGTACAGGTCGAGGTCGGAGACGACCTTCAGGCCGCCGAACGCGAGCGAGACGCCCGCCAGCTCGAGAAGCGGACGGGCCATCAGACGATCTCCACCCGACGCTCGCCGAGGAGGCCGTTCGGACGCAGGATCATCAGCGCGATCAGGATCACGCCGAGGACGATGTAGCGCATCGGCTCCGGGTTCGCGAGCATCACGTTCTCCCACACGAACGCTGCCAGGTAGAGCGTCGGCACGAGCAGCACCAGCCGCACCCGCCGCTCGAGGAGCGACAGCGCGAGCGCCAGCGCGATCAGGCCGACGTAGGTCGTCGGCTGCACCCACGAGGCGAGGTGCGAGGGCACGACGACCCAGTGCGCGACCGCGCCGCCGAAGCCGGCGGCCTTCTCTCCCGCCACCCACGAGCGGTCGTGGGCGGCTGCGAGCGCGTGCATCAGGAACCCGAACGCGATCGTGGCCGCCGGCACGATCCCGAGCGTGCGCGAGCGGCGGAACGCGAACACCAGCCCGAGGACGATGGCGAGATAGAAGAGGACGCGGGCCTTGCCGGGATCGCGCAGCAGCTCGAGCAGCGGGCCGATGATCAACGCTCCGAGGATGACACCGGACTGGCTGCCCGAGCCGCCGAGGATCACCATCGTGTAGACGACGATCAGCAGCGTGAAGTAGAAGGTCAGCGGGAAGACGCTGGCGTTCAGGGCGGCGAACAGGGTGCCGGTGAGCGCCGCGACCGCCGCGCCGAAGGAGAAGCTCAGGAGCTTCAGGCGGTTGACCGGCATCCCCATCGCCTCCGCCGCCAGCGGGTCCTCGCGCAGCGAGCGCCAGGCACGGCCGGTGCGAGAGAGGTTGACGAAGCGCAGCGCGACGTAGACCACCGCGAAGACGGCGAGTGCGACGTAGAAGTACGAGACGGCGAAGACGCCTGCGTGCTGCACCGCCAGGTCGTGGCCGAACATGTGGAACGGATCGACGTTCAGGATCCCGTTCGGCCCGCCGGTCAGGTCGTGGCCGAAGACGCTGTCGGCGTTCGTGGTCAGCGTCTGGAAGAGCTGCAGGAAGAACAGCGTGACGCTCGCCAGGTAATCGCCGGTCAGACGCCGCGAGGGAAGCCCGAGCAGGAAACCGACGAGCGCACCGGCGACCACCGTCACGGCCACGGCCGCGAGCGTCGGGAGATGGACGCCGAACTGGCCGGACGCGACGAACGCGTACGTATACGCCCCGACGCCGTAGAGGGCGACGTAGCCGAGGTCGAGCAGGCCGCCCCAGCCGACGACGATGTTGAGGCCGAGCGCCAGCAGCATGTAGAGCACCGTGTCGAAGCCGACGCGCCGCACGTAGCCGCTCGAGTCGAGCACCGGCAGCAGGCACATGACGCCGAGGAAGAGGGCGAGCCACGCCCACCAGGGGACCAGCCGCAGCCGCGTCTCGATCGCGCCGAGCGGCCCTGCAGGCAGCAGCCGCCGCTCGGAATGCC
>JBOGZX010000045.1:0-2260 GCA_050697615.1 Gaiellaceae bacterium | reverse complement strand
GTGGCTCCTTCCCGGGCCACCTGCAGCGGCAGCACCGTGACGTCGGCGGGCAGGGAACGGCGAAGGTCGGCGGCGACGCCGGCGGCGCGCCCCGGATCCGCCCAAACGCAGACGGAGGGGCCGGATCCGGAGAGCGTCACGCCCGCCGCGCCGTCGGGGCGGGCACGGCGGAGCCGGTCGAGGAGCGGCGCGGATGAGGCACGGTACGGCTCGTGCAGCCGGTCGTCGAGTGCGGCGCCGAGCAGGGACGTGTCGCCCGCCGCGATGCCCGCGCCGAGCAGCGTCGCCCACGCGACGTTCGCCGCCGCGTCGGCATGGTCGACCGTGCCGGGCAGCGCCGAGCGCGCCCCGTTCGTGCTCGTGCGCTCCGCCGGGACGGCCAGGATCACGTCGAGCGGCAGGCCAGCGGCGATGCGGGCGCCGCGGATACGGCCGTCGCGCCGCCACGACAGGCAGACGCCGCCGTAGAGCGCGGCCGCGAGATTGTCGCCGTGACCTTCGAGCTCCTCCCCCAGCTCGAGCAGCCGCTCGACCGGGAGCGGCGAGCCGCTCAGCGTCGCGCCGGCGAGCAGGCCGAGCGCGATCGCGGCCGCGCTGGAGCCGAGCCCGCGCTCGATCGGGATGCGGTTGACGAAGACGAAGCGGTAGCGCTCGGCGGGCGCGAGCAGATCGAACGCGCGCAACGTCAGGTTCCGGAGGTCCCGCGGCAGCTCGTCTGCTCCCTCACCCTCGATCTCCACCTGCGGCGCACCACTCGCCTCGTCGACCCGCACCTCGTTCCACAGGTCGAGCGCGACCGCGGCGCAGTCGAAGCTCGGGCCGAGATTGGCGCTCGACGCCGGCGCTCGCACGCAGACCGTCATCTCCCCGCCTCGACCATGCGCTCGACCATGCCCTCGACCATGCTGGTGTCCTTCAGCCCGTGGCCCGTCAGCACGCAGACCGCGAGCCCGCCGCCCGAGCGCGACACCCGCCGGAGGGCGGCGACGGCGGCCGCGGAGGCCGGCTCGCAGAACGCTCCCTCGAACGACGCGAGCTGCCGCCACGCCTCGACGATCTCGCCGTCCGTCAACGACACGATCTCGGCGCGTCCGGCCGCGACGAGCGCGTCGACCTCCTGCCGGTGCGCCGGCTCGCCGATGCGGATCGCAGACGCACACGTGGTCGACCGCTCCCGCGCCTCGCCCGCGATCAGCCGGGGCGCCACGCCCGCTTCGGCGAAGCCCTTGGCGATCGCACACAGGTTGCCGCCGCCGCCGTAGGGCAGGGCGACGACGTCCGGAGCACGCCCGAGCTGCTCGAGCAGCTCGAAGGCCAGCGTCTTCTGCCCCTCGATCCGGTCGGGGTTGAGCGAGTTGACGAGCACGTGTCCCTCGTCGGCGGCGAGCTGCCGGCAGCGGCGAAGCGCCTCGTCGAAGCCGCCCTCGACCTCGACGAGCCGTGCGCCGGCGGCGCGTGTCTGCGCGACCTTCGCGCCCGACACGGCACCCGCCGGCGTGAGCACGATCGCCTCGAGCCCGGCGCGCGCCGCGTACGCCGCCGCCGACGCCGCGGTGTTTCCCGTCGACGCGCAGACGACCGCCCGCGCGCCCGATTCGACCGCACGCGCGACCGCGACCACCATCCCGCGATCCTTGAAGCTGCCGGTGGGGTTCAGTCCCTCGCACTTCAGGTGGAGCTCGACGCCGAGCTCGTCGCCGATGCGGCTCCCTCGCACGAGCGGGGTCGAGCCCTCGCCGAGGGACAGCTCCGGCGTCGCCGCACCCACGGGCAGGCGGTCGCGGTACTCGGCGATCAGGCCCATCCGAGCTCCTCCACGCCGCGGTCGGAGATCACGGGCAGCGGCACCGAGCGCCTGCGCACCTCGGGCAGCCCGGCGATCGCCTCCAGCGCGTCCGCGAGCGCGCCGGCCCGCGCCTCGTGCGTGACCACGTGCAGCGCGGCGCCGTTTCCGTTCTGCCGCTGCAGCAGCCGCGCGATCGAGATCTCGCGCTCGCCGAGCTCCTCGGCGACCCGGGCGAGCGCGCCGGGACGGTCCTCGACCGAGAGGCGGAAGTAGAACGGCGACCGCGTCTCGCCGTCCGGGAGGCGGGGTAGCTCGCGCCAGCAGGCGTCGTTCTGCAGGAAACCCGCGCCCATCGTCCCGATCACGCTCGCCATGTCGGCGACCACCGCCGACGCCGTCTCGACTCCGCCGGCTCCCGGCCCTTCGAGCGTGATCTCGCGAATCGCGTCGCCCTGCAGCATCACCGCGTTGAAC
>JBOGZX010000044.1:0-3103 GCA_050697615.1 Gaiellaceae bacterium | reverse complement strand
CTCGGCTTTCAGCTCCACGCCACCGAGGGGACGGCGCGCTCGCTGCGAGGCGCGGGGCTCGAGGTGGGCGGCGTCCGGCGGGTCAACGACTCCGGCGACGCGCCCAGCGTCGTCGACCTGATCCGCCGCGGACGCTGCAACCTGATCGTCAACACCCCCGACGGCGGGCCGGAGCCCCGCTCCGACGGCTATCTGATCCGCGAGGCGGCGCTTGCCGCGCGCGTGCCGTGCATCACGACGATCGCCGCGGCGACGGCGGCAGTGCACGCGATCGCGAACGCCCGCGCCGAGACCGCCCTCTCGCTCCAGGAGCGCATCGATGTCGAGACCGGCGCGCGAGCGTCTTAGCGTCCGCGCCGTCGAGGCGGTCGGGCCCTATGTCCTCCTGCGGGTCGACCGGGGCGGCGTCGACCCGGGCGTCCCGGGCCAGTTCTTCATGCTCGAGGCGCCCGGCCGGGTGCTGCCACGCCCGATGTCGCTGTGCCTCGCGCCGAAGGGGGAGCTCGCCTTCCTGCTCGACCCGATCGGCCCGGGAACGCAGGCGCTCGCCCGGCTCGAGCGAGGCGACCGGCTGCACGTCTTCGGGCCGCTCGGCAACGGCTTCCGACTCGACGTCGCGCGCCCGCTGCTCGTCGGCGGTGGCATCGGCATCGCACCGCTGCCGTACCTCTCCGAGGCGCTCGAGCGGCCGCCGGCGGTGCTCGGCTTCCGCTCCGAGCACCACGCAGAGGCGGCGGCGCTCGTCCCGAACGCGGAGGTGGTGGTCGATCCGGTGCTCGTGACCGACGCGATGGCGGCTCCGGAGCTTCACGGGCGCGACGTGCTCGCGTGCGGGCCCGAGCCGATGCTCCAGGCGGTGCGCGAGGCGGCGCCCGGCGCGCAGCTCGCGTGGGAGGCGCCGATGGCGTGCGGCTACGGCGCGTGCTACGGCTGCGTCGTCGAGATCGACGGCGCGCTGAGGCGCCTGTGCGTCGAGGGGCCGGTCCTGTGCTTCTCCTGAACGCGAGCGGCTGCCTCGACGCGCTCACCGCTCCCGACGTCGCCTCGTCGCTCGATGCCTTCGTCACGAAGACGGTGACCCCGGAGCCGCGCGAGGGAAACGCGCCCGTGCGGATCGCCGAGACAGAACTCGGGATGTTGAACGCGATCGGCCTGGCGAACCCCGGGCGCGAGCGATTCCTCGCCGAGGCGCTGCCGCGCCTGCGCGCCCTCGACGTACCCCTGTGGGTGTCCGTCGGGGGCTTCGCCGCACACGAGTACGCCGAGACGTGCGCGCGGCTCGACGACGTCACGATCGAGCTGAACCTGTCGTGCCCGAACGTCGACGAGGCCCCCGAGTCGGCCGCCGAGATCGTGTCCGCGTGCCGCGAGGCGACCGCGAATCCGCTCTACGTCAAGCTTTCCCCGCACGCCTGGGACATGGGCGAGACCGTCCGCGCCGTCGATGCCGCCGGCGCCGACGGCATCAGCCTGGTCAACACGCTGCGCGGAGCAGCGCTCGACCTGCACCTGCGTCCGACGCTCGCGCACGGCGCGGGCGGCTACTCCGGGCCCGCGTTGAAGCCGGTCGCGCTCGCCGCGGTGCAGGCGGCACGTCGCGCGACCGACCTGCCGATCGTCGGCATGGGAGGCGTTCGCAGCGGCCGCGACGCGCTCGAGCTGATCGCCTGCGGCGCGACGCACGTCGCTCTCGGCACCGTTCTGTTCGCGGACCCTGACGCTCCGGAGCGCGTTCGCGACGAGCTGCTCGACGAAACGGGGAGGGCCGGATTCGACTCACCTGACATGGCCTTCGGTACAGCGTTGTCACCTGTTGTCAGGGTGGCAAACTGACGCGAAACGTTGCAGGTTGCACCCGGCTCAGAGGTTGGTAGGATGCGGCGCTCATGGTGCCCACCCAGACTCAGGTGCAAGCTCCGGTTCGCTCGCTCGACCAGCGGATGGAGGCGCTCAAGCGTGCGAACGACATCCGAGTCAAGCGTGCGCAGCTGAAGAAGGATCTGAAGTCGGGAACCGTGTCGATCGAGCAGATCCTCGGCGCGCCCCCCGCGTACGTCTCGACCGCGAAGGTCTTCGACATGCTGATGGCCGTGCCGAAGTTCGGCCGCGTCAAGGCCGCGCGCCTGCTCAACCAGTGCCGTATCAGTCAGTCGAAGACGGTCGGCGGGCTCTCCGACCGCCAGCGCCACGAGCTGATTGGCCTCTTCAACAGGTAAACCGGTCTTCGTGGTGACCGGCCCCTCGGGGGCCGGCAAGGGCACGCTCATCCAGCTCGTCCTCCCGCGCTTCACGGAGCTGGCGCTCGCCGTCTCCGCGACCACGCGACCGCAGCGTCCCGGCGAGCAGGACGGCGTCCACTACTGGTTCCTCGGCCGCGAGGAGTTCGACCGCCGGATCGCCGAGGGCGCCTTTCTGGAGTGGGTCGACTATGTCGGCAACCGCTACGGCACGCTGAACTCCGAGATCGACCGGCTGCGCTCGGCCGACAAGGCGCCGCTGCTCGAGCTCGAGACCGACGGCGCGCTGCGTGTGAAGCGCCGGGTCGAGGGCGCGGTCACGATCTTCGTCACCGCGCCCGTCGAGGAGCTCGAGCGCCGCCTGCGCGAGCGGGCGACCGAGAGCACGGGCGTGATCGAGGAGCGCCTGACGACGGCGCGCCGCCAGCTCGAGCTGCTGCCGGAGTTCGACCACGTCGTCGCGAACGACGACCGCGGGCAGGCGGCGGAGGCGCTCGCGACGATCGTCTCCCGGTCGCTCGCGACTCCCGCTACCATGGCGCGACCGTGATTCACCCTCGCATCGACGAACTGATGGACCAGGTCGACTCCAGGTACTCCCTGGTGATCGTCGCCGCCAAGCGCGCGCGGCAGATCAACAACTACCACCACCAGCTCGGCGAGGGCACATTCGACGAGTTCGCCCCGCCGCTCGTCGAATCCCGCTCCAAGAACTACCTGACGCTCGCCCTCGAAGAGGTCTCCGAGGGCAAGATCACGTACGACTACCGCCGATAACACGGGTGAGAACCTCCGGTTCTCCCCCGTGGGGCCCCTCTCCGACACTTTTCGACTCGTAGCGGGCGAACGCCGGCAGAGCCGCCATT
>JBOGZX010000043.1:0-2920 GCA_050697615.1 Gaiellaceae bacterium | reverse complement strand
ACACCTGCGAGAGGCCCGCATAGATCGTGATCGTGACGAACGGGAGCGCCCCCCACACGATCAGGAGCGTCACCATCGACAGCTGCGAGAACGTCGAGCCGTACCAGTCGTGCTGCTCGAAACTGCCGAGATGGAGCTGCGTCAGCGCGTAGTTGACGACGCCGTTTTCGAAGTTCGTCATCCAGTACCACACCTGCACAGCAACCACCACGGGCATCGACCACACGAGGACGAGGCCCGAGCTGAGCAGCAGCCGCACCGGCTTGCGCACGCGCGCGAGGAGCAGCGCGATCAGGAGGCCGAGCACGATCGTCAACCCCACGTTCGCGACGGTGAACACGATCGTGCGGACGAGCGTGTGCCAGAAGATCTGGTCGTGCAACACCGACCGGAAGTTGGCGAGCCCGACGCCGACGCCCTTGTGCCGGATCAGCTCGAACAGGCCGTACTGCTCGGTCGAGAGCTTGGCCATCCAGTAGAGCGGGTAGCCGAGGATCGCGCCGATCACCACGACCACCGGCACGATCAGCCCGTACGGGATCGACGACCGGAGCACGCGCCCCCACAGACGGCTTCGCCGCCGAGACCGGAGGAGCCGGGTCTCGGCGGCGAGCGCCACTGGACTGCTTTCAGGCACCGGCCGTCAGGGCTGGTTGAGCACCGATGCGATGTTGTCGCTGGCCGACGAGGCGGCCTGCTGGATCGACAGCTTGCCCGTGAGGATCTGGGCCAGCATGTTGCGGAGGATGTTGCCGTTCTCGACGTCGACCCAGTGCTTCGCCGTCGGAACGAACCAGCTCCGTGAGGCGGCCCGCTCGTTCACGCTCGAGCCGAGCAGGTTCGTCGCATTCGGGATGTTGCCCTTCGCCTGCAGCGCCTTCTCGGACGACGTGCTGGTGAAGTCCTTGATCCAGTCTGCAGCGAGCGCCTTGTTGGGGCTGTTGCGCGGGACGGCGAGGTCGGAGCCGCCGAGGAAGCCCGGGATCGCCTGGCCCTTGACGTGGCCGGGCATCACGAACTGGGCGGTCGACGCCGTGTACTTCTTCCCGACGCAGCAGCTGAACCAGCTCGGGCCGATCATCGACGCAGCCTGCCCCTGTGCGTACACGTCGTACGGGTTCGGGTGCGTCTCGTCGGTCGTCTTGCTCGCCCGCGAGTTCGCCAGGAAGAAGTTCCTGTACGCCGTCAATCCGGCGATCGAGCTCTTCGACGCGAGCAGCCCCTTCCACTTGCCGCTCACCTGGGTCGCGATGCCGCCGCCGTAGTCGAAGACGAAGCCCATCGCGACGTACCAATCGGTGCCCGCGATGTAGAGCGGCGAGAAGCCCTTCTTCGGGTTCTTCGCCATCAGCATCTTCGAATCGGCGGTGTACTGCGCGAGGGTCGCGGGCAGCTTCTTGATCCCGGCCTTCCTGAACAGGTCGGTGCGGTAGGTCACGACACGCGAGCCCGCGTAGTAGGGAACGCCGTAGAGCTTGCCGCCGAACTTGCCCGACGCGGCGAGGCCCTTTAGCCAGTTGGCCGAGTTGTCGAACGACGACTTCGACGAGCTGAGGTCGGCGAACGCGCCCGCGGCCATGTACTTCGTCATCTCGGTGTTGCCCATCTCGATCACGTCGGGCCCGCCGCCGCCGGCGAGCGTGGCGTCGAACTTCTGCAGGTGATCGCCCCAGTTCTGGTACTGGATGTCGACCGTCGTACCGGGATGGTCGGACTGGAACTTCTGGTTCGCAGCGGCGACCACGTCCGGCCAGCCGGACTGTGCGTCGACCTGAAGCCAGACGGTGATGCTGTTGCCCGCCGCCTTCTTGGTCGCACCCGACGTCGCGGCCGCGAAGGCCGCGGCCAGGACGGCCACGAGACAGAGAGCGACCATGGAGCGTCTTCTCATCTGGTTGATCCCTCCGGGGTCAGGCGGCCCTGTCGCTTCGAATCGCGCTCGGCGCCGCTCGGTTGGTATAGACCATTTGCCATTCCGCTGGATGCTTTCACAGGCATCACCAAGTTGTCAATACCAGGAACGAGGCCAAATGGTTAAGGGATTTTCCGTAAAGCGGCTCGTATACATGCCGCCACGCCGTGACAGCTGGTCTAGCCCAATTCAGTACCTGCCGCGACTTCACCGCAGCTCCACAGCCGCGATCTCGAGGGGCTGGGACGGCCTGCCGCCGACGCCGAGCTCGGTGACGAGCCGGTAGCGATCGCCGCGATAGGTCGAGTTCGTGAACTCGACGACGTCGCCGGCCGCCGTGCGCGTGATGCGCTCGAAGAGCAGAGCGGGCGAGTGAAGCGGTACGCCGAGCGCCGCCGACTCCTCGTCGCTCGTCACCGTCGGCTCGACCGTCTGGGTGCCGCCCGCGATCGAGATCTCGTAGCGCTGCGTCAGCAGGTCGTAGAAGGAGTGCTGCTCGAGGTCGAGCGCGGTCAGCCCCGGCACGAGCGACGACCGGACGTGGAGCAGCTCGATCGCCATCGGATCGCCGTCGGCTAGGCGCAGGCGCTTCACGGCGACGATCGCCTCCGAGGGCGAGACGTGCAGCAGGCGGCCGAGGCGTGCGCCGGCCGGCACGACGGCGAGGTCGAGCGTCCGGCTGCCCGGCTTCAGGCCGCGCGCGCGCATGTCGTCGCTGAACGAGCTGATGTCCATCCCCTTCGCCACCTTGGGCGCGGCGACGAAGGTGCCGGCCCCGCGGCGGCGGACGAGGTAGCCCTCGCGCACGAGCCCGTCGAGTGCCGCGCGCACCGTCAGTCGCGAGACGCCGAGGTCGACGCCGAGCTGGCGCTCCGACGGGATCGCGGCACCGACCTGGAGCGACTCGATCAGCTCGAGGACGCTCTGCCGGGTCTCGCGCTGCTTCGTCACCGGGTCGCGGCGAGCTCCGGGGCCTCGCTCGTGGCGAGCCGGGCGCCCGTCTCGGGG
>JBOGZX010000042.1:0-12704 GCA_050697615.1 Gaiellaceae bacterium | reverse complement strand
GAGCGAGGCGGCGCCGAGCGCGGCGAGCGCCGCGGCGAGGTAGATCGCCTCGAGCCGCGCCGCCACGTCGAGCGCGTCGCGCACCGACACCTGGCGCGTCACCGCGATCGAGACGCCGGTCTCGAGGTAGGTCCAGATCCCGACGCCGGCCGCCAGCAGCAGCGCAGCCGTCAGCCGCTCGATCCTCGCCCACCTCGCGTAGAGGCCGAGCAGCACGGCGGCGACGCCCCAGACGGCGACGTACCACAGAAGCGGCGCGCCCGCGTGCTTTGCAAGCTCGTCGAGCGGCAGCGCCTCCGGCACTCTCGGGCCCGGCATCGGCGGGCGGAGAGCGTACAGCCAGCCGGTCGCCGCGACCGAGACGAGCAGCAGCACCGGCAGTGCGGCCGCCCTACGCACGATGCAGCCCCCGGGAGGCGGCAAGCAGCGCACGGGCCGCGTTCCCCCGCCAGAGAGCCCAGTTGTGGCCGCCGCGCACGGCGAAGTAGCGGTGAGGCAGGCGCTCGCGGGCGAGCTCGCGGGCGAACGCGGCGTTCTGCCTGCGGAAGCGGTCGTCGGTGCCGCTGTAGAACCAGAAGTAGACGCGATGGCGCCGCAGCGCGGCCGCCGCGTGCCGGACCGTCAGCTCGGGACTGTTCTCGGCGAGCAGCGAGCGCCGGTGGCCGAAGATCGCACCGAGGTCGTCGGCGCGCTCGTAGCCTGACCAGCTCTCGAGCACCTTGAACTCGCCGGGATGGTGGATGCCGATGTTGAGCGCGCCGTAGCCGCCCTCCGACAGCCCTCCGAGGACGCGCGCCCACCCGTGCGGGATCGTGCGGTAGCGCGCGTCGATCGCCCGGACGAGATCGCGTGCGACGAAGGTCTCCCAGCCCTCGTGCGGGCGGTACCCGTTCGCCCACTCCTTGTCGGTGAAGGATCCGGTCGAGCCGAACGGCATCACGAGGATCGAGGGCCGCACCCGGTGCAACGCAACCAGCTCGTCCTCGACCACGCCCATCCGCACGGTCGCGAGGAACCCGCCGGGCCGCCCCGGAACGCCGTGCAGCAGGTACATCACCGGATAGCGGCGGCGTGGCTGCCGGGCGTAGCCCGGCGGCAGGTAGACGTCGACCGGCTGCCTGCGCCCGCCGAGGGCGGGGCTCGCCAGGTAGAACCTCGCCGTGGTCCCCTCCGTCTTCACCCAGGCGGGGTCGCGGGGCGGCGCGAAGCCGCGATACGCCCAGTAGTTGTCGACGTACCGGACGACCCCGAGCACTCCGACGGCGAGGAACGCGACCGCCGCAGGCAGGACCACCCAGGCCCACCTCGGCTCGGGAAGCCGCGCGACGCTCACGGCGACGTTGTACGGGACCGATGCTGAGCCCCGGTTAAGGAGCGGTTAGCGTCCCGCTCGCGGCGCGGCGAGATGGTCGAGCGCCATCGCGAGCCAGCCGGGGGCGTGTGCCTCCCACACGGATGTGCGGTGCCCGCCGCGGTACACCTCGAAGACGTGCGACACGCCGGCCGCGACGAGCTCGCGGTGCAACTGGAGGTTCTCGGCGCGGAATCGCGCGTCGCCGCGGCCGACGTAGAACGCGAAGAAGGTCGGGCGCCGGCGCTCGCTATTGCGAAGCGTCCCGATCAGGCGATGCACGTTCGCGGCGGGGCCGCGCGCCAGCGGCTTCGTGCCGGTCGGGTCGGTGGGATGGAAATATCCCGACCACGACTCGACGACCGAGAAGAGGTCGAGGTGGCTCAGGCCGAGGACGGCGGCGCCGTAGCCGCCTGCCGACAGCCCGACGATCGCGCGGCCGTTGCGGTCGGCGATCGTCCTGAAGTGCCGGTCGATGTAGCGGGGCAGTTCCCGGGTGACGTACGTCTCCCAGTTGCGTCCCTCGCCCCAGTTGAGGTACTCGGGATCGCTGTCGCCGAGCCGCGCGCCCTGCGGCTCCACGAGGATCGCCGGCCCCGCCCGCTCGATCGCCTGCTCCAGCCAGCCGCTCTCACGGTAGGCGTCGGGGCCCGCCGGCAGACCGTGCAGGAAGTAGACGACCGGATAGCGGAGGTTGCTGTGGGCGTAGCCCGGCGGCAGCACCACCAGCGCGTGCGCCGGTCCCGCGAGCGCCGCCGACGGAAACTGCTCGTCGACGTCGCGGGTCTGCGTGAGCGTGCGCGCGGCCGCGAGCCCGGCGAACACGAGCGCGAGGACGGCGGCCGCGAGAACGTATCGGCGAGACGGGAGGCGCATCACCTTCCTCGAGCCGTTCCCGCGCTTCACCAGGCTCAACCTGACCGCAACCTTCTCTTCATGTATCCGGATCTACCGTAGCCTCCGTGGGTCAGCTGGCCGCGTTCCTCACCGCCGTGCTGCTGCCCGGATTCGCGCCGTTCGCGAGCGGGCCGGCGGGCGGGCAGGTGCTGAGCGGCATTTTCCCGGGCAGCGCGCGCACGGGGTACGTCTACCTGCCCCCGGGCTACGGTCCCGCGCAGCGCTACCCGGTCGTCTACCTCCTGCACGGCATGCCGGGCTCGCCGTCGGAGTACCTCTACGGCACCCAGCTCGCATCGTGGGCCGATGCGGCGATCGAGGCCGGCTCGATCCGCCCCTTCGTCGCCGTGATGCCCGCCGCCGGGCCGGATCGGAACTACAACGGCGAATGGGCGGGCCCCTGGGAGAACGACCTCGTCACGCAGATCGTCCCGTGGGTCGACACACATCTCGCGGCGGTACGTGCGCGGTCGGGGCGGGTGATCGCGGGCCTCTCGGCGGGCGGCTTCGGCGCGGCGGACATCGGCCTCCGGCATCCCGACCTGTTCGGCGCCGTCGAGTCCTGGAGCGGCTACTTCGCGCCGCTGCACGACGGCCCGTTCAAGCACGCGACGCGTGCGGTGCTTGCGGCGAACGACCCGGTGCTGCTCGCACGGGCGCGCGCGCCGATGCTGCGCCGCCTGAAGACCAGGTTCTTCGTCTCGAGCGGCCCGTTCCACAGCCACTGGTTCCGGCCGGCGCAGACCATCGACTTCGCGCGCGAGCTACGCGGCCTCCGCGTGCCCGTCGCCCTGAAGCTCGTGTCGCAGGCGCGCGGCGAGTGGCGGGAGCAGCTCGACGACGGCCTCGACTGGGCGTTCGCCGCGTAGGGGATGGGGATTCGCGACCGCAGCACGCTCGCCGCCGCCGGCTCGGTGGCGCTGCTGGCGGCGGGGGTCCGGCTGCCGAGGGCGCTGACGGACTCGTTCTGGCAGGACGAGGTCGCCTCGGCGCGCATCTTGCGCGAGCCGTCGTTCGGCGGCATGCTCCGGCACGTCGCGCGCACGGAGTCGACGCCGCCGCTCTGGTACGCGCTGGCCTGGCTCGCGCACCGGGCGGGCCTCTCGATCCACGATGCGCGCCTGCTGTCGGTCGCGTTCGGCGCCGTGCTCGCGGCGCTGGTCGTGCTGGTCGCGCGCCGCCTGCTGCCGCCGGCGGCGGCGACCCTCGCGGGCGTGCTCGTCGCCGTCGGCGGCTCGTTCGCCTGGCACGGCCACGAGCTGCGCGCCTACGAGCTGTTCGCTCTCGTCACCGTGGTCTTCGCCTTCGCCCTCCACGCGGCGGCGCGACGGCCGACCGGGTGGCGGCTCGCCGGGCTCGCCGCGGCGACCGCGGCCGGCGCGATGACGCACTACTTCTTCGCGTTCACGATCCTCGCCGGGCTGCTCTGGTTGTGGGTCGAGCGCGAGCTGCGACACGGCCGGCTGCGCGCGACGGCCGCCGTCGCCCTGGGGCTCGCGATCTGCCTTCCCTGGACGCCCTCGTTCCTGCGGCAGTACCGGCACGACGGCTACTGGTGGATCGGCCCGTTCCGCCCGCGGCTCGTGGCCGCCACGCCGCTCCGCCTCTTCACACCGCTCTTCTCGCACGGTCCCGCTGCCGGCGTCGCGACTGCCGTGACGCTGCTCGCGCTCGCCGCGGGCGCCGGACTGCTCTGGCGGCGCGGCGCGCGCGGCAGGCTCTGCGCGATCCTCGCGGTCGTGCCGCTGGTACTCGCAGGCGGCGCGTGGCTCGCCGGGATGAACGTGTACGCGGTCCGCAACATGATCGGCACCGGCGCGTTCGCGGCGATCGCGTTCGCCGCCTGCATGGCTGCACTACCGCGACCGGTGCGGACTGCGGCTACCGTCGCGGCAGCATGCGCGGTCGTCGCCGGCTTCGCGTGGGACCAGCGGGTGCCTGCGCCGCCGTACGAGGAGCTGGCGCACGCGCTCGTCGCCGAGGGCTGGCAGCCGAGCGACCGCGTCGTCGTCTTCGGCGGTCCGTACTCCTACCGCTCGCCGCTCCGGTGGTACCTCCCGCACGAGCGCGAGGCGGCGGACACGCGATCGAACGACGCCGTGTTCGCGATCGGCAAGGTGCGGCTGCGACGCACCCACGACGGCCACGTCGTCGACTCCCTCCGCGTCGGCGGCTTCACCGTCGACCGCTTCCAGCTGGCCGAGCCCGTGCGTCGCGACAGGGTCCTGCGCCGCGGCACGGTCCTGATCGTGTAGTGATGCGGCCCCGTGAGCCGCAAGCGCAACGAGCCGCAGCCGCAGCCCGACCGCGACGCCGCCGCGCGACTCGGCGCGACGCTCCGGCGGATCGACTACTCCGAGGAGACGATCGTCGAGCTGCTCGGAGAGGACGGACCGGCGGCGGACCTCGCCGACGTTCCGGTTCACGAACGGCGCCTGCGCCGGCGGCCCTGCGGACTCGCGACGGCGACCCGGCTGCTCCTGCTGCAACTGCCCGTCTCGGTCGCGGACGCCGTCGAAGCGCTCGGGCGCGACGGTGTCGACGCGCTGCTCGCCCTGCAACTCGCACGCGCCGAGGACGGCGGACTGCGGCCGCGCGCACGACTCGTGCCCGCCGAGGGGCTCCTGCTGAGCTTCGACCGGTTCGCGCGCGGTGCCGGCGACCCTGTCGGCTACGTCGCGAGCTACACGCCCACGGCGTCGTGGCTCGCCGCGCTGACGCCGCGCCGCCGCGTCTCCCGCGCACTCGACGTCGGAACCGGCAACGGCGTGCAGGCGCTGCTGGCGGCGCGGCACGCCGACCACGTGGTCGCCACCGACGTCAACGCGCGTGCGCTCGCGTTCACCGAGATCAACGCGGCCCTCAACGGCTTCGACAACGTCGAGACCAGGCTCGGAAGCCTGTTCGAGCCGGTACAGGGCGAGCGGTTCGACCTGATCGCCTGCAACGCGCCGTACGTCGTCTCGCCGGAGTCGCGGTGGCAGTACCGCGACGGCGGTCTGCCGGCGGACGAGCTCTCGGAGCGCGTCGTCAGGCAGGCCGCGGCTTCGCTCGCAGACGACGGCCTGGCGGCGCTGCTCGTGAGCTGGGTCGCCGAGACCGAGGAGGACCCGGACGTCCGTCTCGACGGGTGGCTCGACGGATGCGGGTGCGACGCCTGGGCGCTCGGGCTGCACGGCTCGGAGCCGCTCGATCACGCCGCCGGCTGGAACGAGCACCTGGAGGGCGAGGCCCTGGCCGCCGCGCTCGACGAGTGGACCGCCTACTTCGACTCGCTCGGCATCGGCTGGATCAGCGAGGGGGCGGTGCTCCTGCACCGGCGCGACGGCGCCGCGCACATCTTCCGCGCCGACCCCGCGGAGCCGGACGACCTCGAGTTCGCCGGCGAGCAGGTCGAGCGGGTCTTCGCCTCGTACGCGAGGCTGGCGGCGCTCGCCGGGGAGAGCGATCTCCTCGACGGGACTCCGGCGCTCGCGAAGAGCGTGCTCGTCGAGCATCGTCGCGAGTCCGGCAGCCGGGACGCCGACACGTGGCTGGTGCTCGACGAGGGCACGTACGACGAGTACGAGCTCGACCCGGACGTCGCGGAGGTCGTTGCGCTGCTCGACGGAAGTCTGACGCTCGGCCGGGCCGTCGAACGCGTCTCGAAGGCGTTCGAGCTCGACCGCAGGGAGGCCTCCGAGCTCCGTGCGGACTCCCTGCACGAGGTGCGCGACCTGCTCGAGCTCGGTTTCGCCGAGCTCCGGTAGGCGCGTCCGGCTCTTCGGATTCACTTAGCCGTGGATGGTTGGATCGAGCCGGATGAGAATCGGGGTCCTCGCTCTCTGCGCCGTGGCTGGGCTTCTGGCGTGCGCCCAGGGAGCTCTCGCCGCGACGGGGCCCGTCGCCGCCTCGCGGCCGACGATCGCCGGCACGTTGCAGCAGGGGAAGAAGCTCACGGGCAGTCCCGGCACGTGGACCGGCAGCGGCACGATCGCCTACGCCTACCAGTGGTATCGCTGCGATCCGAGCGGCGCCCACTGCAGCTCGATCCACGGCTCGACGACCGCGACCTACACCCAGGTCGCGAAGGACGTCGGGCACACGCTCGCCCTCACCGTCCGGGCGACCGACTCGACCGGCACGACTCCCGCCTACTCGTCGCTGGCCGGCCTCGTCGCACCGGCCGGAGGCACCGCGCCCACGGAGCAGCCGCCGCTGACGGGAGACCCGATCGCGGGCCAGCCGCTCGGCGTGGACTCCGCTGCGGCCGGAGCGGCCTACGCCTGGTTGCAGTGCAACGCGAACGGCCGGCTCTGCACGCCGATCCCCGGGGCGACGGCCTCCAGCTACACCGTCGCCGCCGGGAACGACGGGCACGTCTTGCTCGCAACGGTCACGACGCCGGTCACGACCGCGGTCGGCGGGAAGCAGACCGTGCTCAGCCAGTCGAGCGGCCTCGCGCGGACGGCTCCCGGGCCTGTCGCATCGGCGCGGCCGTCGATCTCCGGCACGCTCGAGCAGGGCCGGAAACTGGCGGCGAACGCGGGCACGTGGGCGGGCAGCGGGACGATCGTGTACGCGTACCAGTGGTACCGCTGCGACCAGAGCGGCGCCCACTGCAGCTCGATCCACGGCTCGACGAAGCCGACCTACACGCAGGTCGCGGCCGACGTCGGCAGGACGATCGCGGTCACCGTCCGCGCGACCGACTCGACCGGCACGACCCCGGCCTACTCGTCGCTGGCCGGTCTGGTCGCGCCGGCGGCCGCAACGCTCGCCGTGACGGCTCAGCCCACCCTCACCGGCACGGCCGCGGCCGGTCAGCCGTTGAAGGTAAGCGGCGGGCGGTTCGTCTCGACGCCCGCCTCGCCGTCGTACGGCTGGCTCCGCTGCAACCCGAACGGCCGTCTCTGCACACCGATCGCCGGCGCGACCGCGGACACGTACACGGTCGCCGCCGCCGATGCGGGCCATGCGCTCGTCGCGACCGTGACCGTCGCCGCCGGCTCGACCACGCAGGTCGCGCTGACGACGGCTGCGACAGTCTTCTAGCCTTCGGAGCCGAGGACGGTCGCCGGGCGCCAGCGCGCCTCGAGCACGACCGCGAGCCAGATCGATCCCTCGAAGAGCAGCGCGAGCGGGATCGTCTCGAAGATTGTGGTCACCGGGTCGACGCCCGGCAGCGCGACGCCGATCGCCGCCACGACCAGATAGCCGACGCGGCGGTTCCGGCGCAGCTTCGCCGACGTCAGCGCGCCCACGCGCACCAGGCCGAGCACGACGATCGGCAGCTCGAACACCGCCGCGCAGGCCGCGAGCACGAGGAGCGCGAACGACAGGTAGTCGGCCGCGCGGATCTGCACGTGGTACAGCGAGCGGTCGTAGTGCACGAGGAAGTCGAGGGCGGACGGCAGCGCGATCCTGTAGCCGAAGGCGACACCCGCCACGAGCAGGCCGCCCGCGAACGCCGTCAGCACGCGCACCGATCGCTGCACGCGCGGCTCCAACGCCGGCGCGAAGAATCCCCAGACTTGCGCGAGCACGACCGGGAGCGCGAGCGCGAAGCCGGCGGCGACGCTGATCTTGAGGGACGTGGTGAAAGGCTCCGCAACGCCGAGCGTCAGCAGTTGCCGGTGTCCGACGGGCAGCGGCTGCGTGATCCAGTGGACGAGCCGATGGTGGAAGAGATAGGCGACCGTCGTGCCGACCAGCACCGCTCCGCCCGCGACCATCAGCCGCGAGCGGAGCTCCTCGAGATGGCCGACGAGCGTCGCTTCCTGGTCGTGCGCGAGGCGACGCGGGAGGTTCACTATGCGACCTTCCGGGTCTCGTGCACCTCCAGGTGCGGGTGCTCCGGGTCGGCGGCCAACTCGTCCTTCGGCGCGCCGCCGTCGCCGGTGACCGAGTCCTTGAACTCGCGCAGACCCTTGCCGAGGCCACGACCCATCTCGGGCAGCCGCTTCGGGCCGAACAGGATCAGGGCGACGAGGCCGAGCAGGAGCAGTTCGGGAAAGCCGATAAAACCGGGCATGCGAGCGTCCTTTCGCGTCGAGGTCTGTGTGGCGGCCGGACTCTCGTCTCGACCGCCGCACAGACCATTCGCCCGCGGCTGGAAACCGGTTCGACCGGGCTCAGGTCGTCGTGGAGCCGAGCGTCACCGTGACCGTCTTCGCCGATCCCGAACGGAGCAGCGAGATCGTGAGCCTGTCGCCGGGCGCGTGCGCGGAGAGGATCTCCCGCAGCCGCTGCGTCGTCGTCACCTTCTGGCCGTCGACGCCGGTGATCACGTCGCCGGCCTCGATGCCTCCGTTGGCCGCCCCGGTCCCGGGCTTGACCGACACGACGCCGATGCCGTTCGCGTCCTGCTTGATCGTCACGCCGAGCAGCGCATGCTGTGCCTTGCCGGTGGAGATCAGCTGCGTCACCACCGTGCGCACCGTGTTGGACGGAATCGCGAAGCCGACACCGTCGCTGCCGCCCGACTCGCTCTGGATCTGAGCGGTGATGCCGATCACCTTGCCCTGGAGGTCGAAGAGCGGGCCGCCCGAATTGCCGTGGTTGATGGCGGCGTCCGTCTGGATCGCTCCCTCGATCGGCGTGTTGTCGGGCGCCGAGATCTCGCGGCCCACGGCGCTGACGATGCCCGAGGTCACGCTGTCGTCGAGCCCGAAGGGGTTGCCGATCGCCACGACGCCGTCGCCGACCGACACCTTGCTCGAGTCGCCGAGCGACAGGACCGTCAGCTTCGACGCCGGCACGTCCACGTGCAGCACGGCGAGGTCGGTGGAGATGTCGCTGCCGACCACCGTGGCCTTGGTGGTCGTTCCGTCGGGGAGCTTGACCGTGACCGAGCTCGACCCGTCGATGACGTGCTCGTTCGTCACGATGTCGCCCTTCGTGTCGTACACGAAGCCGGTGCCCTCGGCCGACGACTCCTGGCTGCCGCCTCCGAACGGGAACGGCGACGAGTTCTGCTGCTGCGTCGAGGTCGCGTCGACCTCGACCACGCCGGGCGAGTACCGCTGCGCGATCTGCCCGACCGACAGCGTCGCGCTCGCGACGTTCGCGACGTCCGCGGCCGGGGCCGGCACGGTGACGTCGTGCGACGAGCCGCCGTGGGTCAGCGCGACGGCGCCCGCGCCGGCGCCTCCGCCGGCGAGCGCCGCGGTGCAGAGTGCGATGGCGATGCGGTTCCTGTTCGCGCCCATGATCTCGGTCCTCTCTCTTCGAGTTCGGTTCTGGTCTCAACGTTCCCGCCCAGCCCAAGCACGACCTGAGCGGAACGTAAGAACTTCCTGAGAAGGCAGAGTGTGTTTCCCGTGCACACGCCTCCTGCCGTCGTCCGGCGCTTGCCGCCCGCCCTGCAGCACCGCGACTTCCGCCGGTTGTGGGCAGCGCTGCTGACGTCCGGGCTCGCGACGCAGATGGTCGCGGTGGCGGTCGGCTGGCAGGTCTACGCGATCCACCGCAGCGCCTTCGACCTCGGCCTGATCGGGCTGGCGGAGTTCGTGCCCGTGCCGCTGCTCGCCCTGCCGGCGGGCAATCTCGCCGATCGGCTGCCGCGAACGGTCCTCGTCTCGACCTCGCTGCTCGGCGAGGCGACCGTCGTGGCGCTGCTGCTCGCCGTGACGATCGGCGGCGCACGGCAGCTCTGGCAGTTCGTGGCGCTGGCCGCGCTTACCGGCGCCACCTCCGCCTTCGGCACGCCGTCGGCGCGCTCGCTGACGCCGGAGATCGTCCCCGGCGACCTGCTCGCGAGCGCGCTCGCCCTGCGCGCGGTCGCCGGACAGGCCGGGTCGATCGCCGGGCCGGCCCTCGGCGGCCTGCTGTTCGCGCTGCGTCCCGAGGTCGTCTACGCGGTGGCCGTCGTGCTGCTCTTGGCCGGAGCAGGCTGGATGCTGACGGTCGTCCGCCCGACGCAGATCGAGGCTCTCGGGGATGCGCAGCAACTCGAGAGCCTGCTCGGCGGGATCCGCTTCATCCGCTCGACGCCGATCATCCTCGGCGCGATCACGCTCGACCTGTTCGCCGTGCTGTTCGGCGGCGCGGTCGCGCTGCTGCCGCTCTTCGCGCGCTCGATCCTGCACGTCGGCCCGTTCGGGCTCGGCATCCTGCGCAGCGCCGCGGCGGTGGGAGCGCTGGTCGCGGGAATCCGGCTGACGCGGAGGTCGCTCGGCGGACGCTCGGGACGCACGCTGCTGCTCGTGGTCGGAACGTTCGGGGCGAGCATGGTCGTCTTCGGCATCTCGCACTGGTTCCTCGTCTCCGCGCTGGCCCTCGCCGTCGGCGGCTTCGCCGACATGATCTCGATGAACATCCGCCAGACGACGGTGGCGCTCGCCACGCCGAATCTGCTGCGCGGCCGCGTCACCGCGGTCGAGAACGTGTTCATCGGCGCTTCGAACGAGCTCGGGGCGTTCGAGTCGGGAGCCGCTGCTGCGCTCGTCGGCGCGGTACCGGCCGTCGTCGCCGGCGGCGCCGTGACGATACTGCTCGCGCTCGTCTGGGGGCGGTTCTTTCCGGATCTTGCGCGCGTCGATCGGCTCGAGGACGTCCAGCCGGCGCCCGGTTAGCCGTCGCACGCTGCATAATTCGCGATTATCTGTATAGTTTGCACCCGGATGGCGACGGCTGCGATCATCGGGACGGCAGGCTATGCAGGCCAGGAGACGCTCGACCGTGTGCTCGCACACCCGGGGCTCGAGCCGCTGGCCCTCGGCTCCGACTCGCTCGCGGGGCGGCCGGCGCAGGCGCTCGACCCCCGGCTCGACGGCCTGCTGCCGGACTTCGTCTCGAACGCCGACGCCGCCGCGAGCGGCGCCGACGTCCTCTTCCTCTGTCTCTCGCACGAGGCCGCCGCGGCATTCGAGCCGCCTGCCGACGCCATGGTCGTCGACCTCTCGGGCGCCCACCGGCTCGCCGACGACGATCTCGCGCGCGCCTGGTATGGCGAGGCGCCCGGCGCCTGGAGCTACGGGCTGCCGGAGCTCTTCCCCGCGCACGGTCCGCTGATCGCGAACCCCGGCTGCTACGCGACGGCGGCGCTCCTCGCGCTCGCCCCGCTCGGCGACTCCGTCGACGGCGCCGTCGTCGACGCGAAATCGGGCATCTCGGGCGCGGGCAAGGCGCTGAAGGCGTCGTCGCACGCCGGCTCGGTGCTCGAGAACTTCGCCCCTTATGCCGTCGGCGCCCATCGGCACGCCCCCGAGATCGCCCAGCAGCTCGGCTTCCCGGTCTGCTTCGTCCCGCACCTGCTGCCCGTGCGCCGCGGCTTGCTCGCGACCTGTTACGTGCAGACCGGCGCGGATGTTCGCGAGCTGCTCGAGACGGCGTATGCGGGAAGCCACGTCGTTCGCGTGCTGCCCGAGGGCACGACACCCGAGCTCGCGCGCGTGCAGGGAGCCGACTGCGCCGAGATCGGCGTCTTCTCCGACGGCGCAACCGGCACGGCGATCGTCGTGTGTGCGCTCGACAATCTCGGCAAGGGCGCCGCCGGCCAGGCGGTGCAGAACGCGAACCTCGCGCTCGGGCTCGACGAGACCGCCGGGCTGCGCCTCGGAGGGGTGCTGGTATGAGGCGCAGGCTCGACGGAGACGAACAAGTCGTGGAAGTGCCGGCTTCGCCGGCATTGGAGCGGATATGAGCGTCACGTCTGCGGGCGGCTTCGAGGCCTCGGGAGTGCATGCGGGCATCCGTCGCGAGCGCAGGGACCTCGCGCTCGTGCGCTCGCTCCTGCCCGCGACGGGCGCCGCGATGTGGACGCAGAACCGGGTGCTCGCCGCGCCCGTCGTCGTCTCGAAGCGGCACCTCGCGGTCGCGGAGCCTCGGGCCGTGGTGATCAACTCGGGCGTCGCGAACGCCGCCACCGGGGCGCAGGGCGAGCTCGACGCGCGTGCGACCGCGGAGACTGCCGCCGCGCTGCTCGGGCTCGAGCCGGAGCAGGTGATCGTGCTCTCAACCGGCGTGATCGGCGCACCGCTGCCGCTCGACCGCGTCCAGGCGGGACTCGCCGTCGCTGCTCGGGCGCTCTCGCCGGACGGCGGCGCCGACGCGGCCGAGGCGATCCTGACGACCGACACGCACGCGAAGACGGCCGTCGCACGGGGCGCCGGCTTCTGCGTCGGCGGCATGGCGAAGGGCTCCGGGATGATCCACCCGAACCTCGCCACGATGCTCGCGGTCGTGACGACCGACTACCCGCTCGCGCCGGGCGAGGCGATCGAGTTCCTGCGGCCCGCCGTCGCGGGGAGCTTCAATGCCATCTCGGTCGACGGCGAGTGCTCCACGAACGACGCGGTCGTGCTGCTCGCGAACGGCGCGAGCGAGATCGAGCGCACGCCGGAGACGGACGCCGAGTTCGCGCTCTGCATCCGCAAGGTGTGCGGCGAGCTCGCAAAGCTGATCGTCAGCGACGGCGAAGGCGCTACCGTGCTGGCCGAGATCGCGGTCCGCGGCGCTGCGAGCGAGCCGGAAG
>JBOGZX010000041.1:0-4203 GCA_050697615.1 Gaiellaceae bacterium | reverse complement strand
TGGTAGCGCTTGGGCGGGTTCTCCGCGTACTTGAGCGTCCCGTCGGGGCGCCGGTAGAACCACTCGGGGTGCTCGGAGAGCCACGGGTGGTCGGGCGAGCACTGGATCGCGAAGTCGAGCGCGATCTCGACGCCGGCCGCGCGCGCCGCCGCGATCATCGCGCCGAAGTCCTCCTCCGTACCGAGGTCGGGATGGATCGCGTCGTGGCCGCCGAGCTCGGAGCCGATCGCCCACGGCGAGCCGACGTCACCCTCCTCGGGGACGAGCGCGTTGTTCCGCCCCTTCCGGTTCGTGCTCCCGATCGGGTGGATCGGCGGCAGGTAGACGACGTCGAAGCCCAGCTTCGCAAGCTGCGGCAGGACGTCGGCGACGCCCCGGAAGCCGCCCCACGAGCGTGGGAAGAGCTCGTACCACGCGCCGAAGCGCGCAAGCTCGCGATCGACGTCGACGGCGAGCGCGGCCGAGATCGCCTCGTCGTGCCGATCGCGGGACACGGCGGCGAGCCCCTCTTCGACGGTGAGCGTGTCGCGTCCCAGCAGTACCGCCCCCTCGGAAAGCTCGCCCGAGAGATCGGTCTGTCCGGCTGCGACCTTGCGGCGGATCTCTTCCTGCCAGGTGGCGATGCGGTCGGTCCAGGCCGTGACGGCGAACTCCCACCGGCCCGGGCGGTCGACGGCGAACGACGCGCCGAAGCGGTCGTTGCCGAACGCGCGGAGCGGCTCCTCGCGCCAGCCGGCCTCGTCCGGCCGGCGAACGCGCACGACGCCCGCGAGCGTGTCGTGCCCGTCCTTCAGGACCGTCGCGTACACCTCGACGATCTCGCCCACCGTCCGCTTGACGGCGAACCGCCCGCAATCGACGATCGGATCGACGGTCTGGATCTGGATCCGCGACGGAGGTTGGGTGGTCTTCGGAAGGGGCACTCTGCGTGAGATTCTCAGTGGTCGGTCGGTCCTAAACGCATGAAGCTCGAGCGCTCCTCCGGCATCCTGCTGCATCCGACCTCGCTGCCGAACGGGGTGCTCGACGACCATGCATACCGGTTCGTCGACTGGCTCGTCGAGGCAGGGCAGCGCTGGTGGCAGGTGTTGCCCCTCGGCCCTGCGGAGGCGGCGACCGGCTCGCCCTACATGTCGCCGTCCGCGTTCGCCGGCTCGCCGGCTCTCGTCGCCGACCCGGACGCCGCGGTGACCCGGGCCGAGGCGGACGCCTTTCGCGGGCAGAATGCGTACTGGCTGGACGACTGGCTCGCGTACCTGGACCCCGCCGGGGCGGAGGGCCTCGAGCAGCAGGTGCGATTCGAGCGTGAGTGGCGGGCCCTGCGGGCGTACGCGGCGGAGCGCGGCGTGCGGCTCTTCGGCGACGCCCCGATCTACGTGGCGTTCGACGGCGCCGACCATCGCGCCCACCGCCACCTGTTCCGCGCCGGCGAGGTGGCGGGTGTGCCTCCCGACTCGTTCTCTGCGACCGGACAGCTCTGGGGAAATCCGCTCTACGACTGGGCCGCGATGCGCGCCGACGGGTACCGCTGGTGGATCGAGCGGCTGCGGCGCGTGTTCGCGCTCGTCGACCTGACGCGCATCGACCACTTCCGAGGCTTCGTCTCGTACTGGGCGGTGCCCGAGGGCAACCCGACGGCGGTGCACGGGTGCTGGCGGCGCGGCCCCGGCGCGGCGCTCTTCCATGCGCTGCAGGACGCGCTCGGCGGGCTGCCGGTCGTGGCGGAGGACCTCGGCAAGATCACGGAGCCGGTGGTGCGGCTGCGGCACGAGCTCGGCTTCCCGGGCATGGCGGTGCTGCAGTTCGCGCATGCTCGCGATCCGGCGAACCCGCACCTACCGGCGAATCACGAGGAGCAGTCGGTCGTCTACACGGGCACGCACGACAACGACACGACGCGCGGCTGGTGGGAGTCGCTCTCCGATTCCGGCCGTGCGTGGGCCGATCTCGATCCCTTCGACCCGTCGTGGTCGCTGCTCGCGCGTGCGTGGGAGTCGCGCGCCGCGCTCGCGGTCGCACCGCTGCAGGACGTGCTCGGACTCGGCCCGGAGGCGCGCATGAACCTGCCGGGCAGCGAGGAGGGCAACTGGCGGTGGCGCCTCGCCTCCGGCGACCTGACACCGGAGCTCGCCGCGAGGCTCCGTGCGCTGACGGAGCGCACCGGCCGGGCCTGAAACGGGTGTCAGACCCGCTCCGCGCGTCAGACACTCGCGTCCGAGGACACGCCGACAGGAGAACGAGTGCCGGGGGAGGGAGTCGAACCCCCACGTCCCAGAGGGACACCCGGTTTTAAGCCGGGCGCGTCTGACCGGTTCCGCCACCCCGGCGGGACGGCTCAGGCTAAGCGCATCACGACGTCGGAGGACCCATGCCCGGCTGGTCGGCCGAGAGCGGGATTCCCTCCGGGCCGTGTCCGCGGTAGGTGTTTCGGAACGCCTCGAACGCCTTCTTCGTCGCAGGGGTGTAGCTCGGGCACGTGGCGATGTGCCCCTCGCCGAAGTCGCCGTTCCGCTGGTACGTCGCGGGGTTCCCGGTCCAGGCGGAGATTGCGATCTTGCTCCCGAAGTTGGCATACGGAGTGCCGAACGAGCCGGTCGGCTGCTCGTCGTAGAAGGCCTTCAGCTTCGCGACCGTGGACTGCGGCGTCTTCGAGCCCCACCACACGACGACGCCGCCGTGCTCCTCGTTGTGGACGACCCTTCGCGGGTTGACCGCCTCGGTGTAGAAGCCCCAGACGGCCCATTCCGGGTAGTGCTGGCCGTTCGAGGGGGGACTCGTGTTCCACGGGAGCTTGGCCGTCAGGCTCGCAACGTGCGTCTGGCCCCCCGGGACCGAGGCCTTCACCGACCTGAAGGTGCAGCCTGCCGCCGCCATCAGCCCGGCAACGCGCGAGTCGTTCGGCTTGCTACTGCCGCCGCTCGTGGCGACGAGCGCGACGACGATCACGAGAGCGAGGATCCCCGAGCCGGCGATCGCATAGAGAATCGTCCTGTGGCGTGCGCCGAGGTCGTCCGCGTGCTGGTCGTGGCGACGTTGCGGCGCCTGGACGCGGCGCGGAGGGGGCGGTGTGCGGGGCTTCTTCTTCGCCATGGGCCGACCATTCAAGCCGAAACGGCGATCTCGTTGTACGCGGCGTACCCGAAGAAGTCGGCGACAGCCGCCCTGTCCTCGGCCAGCGGGCAACGGGGCAGCGCACCGACGAACGCCCGCCCGTACCCCCGCGTCCGCAGCCGCGGGTCGAGGATCGCGACGACCCCGCGGTCGGCGTGGCCGCGGATCAGCCGGCCGAAGCCCTGCCGCAGCTGCAGCACCGCGATGGGAAGCGCGTAGTCGCGGAACCAGTCGCCGCCTGCACCCTCGACCGCTTCGCAGCGGGCCTCGTGCAGCGGATCGCCCGGGGCCGAGAACGGCAGCTTGTCGATCACGAGCAGCGACAGCGACTCGCCGGGAATGTCCACTCCCTGCCAGAAGGTCGAGGTGGCGAGCAGGACGGAGTCGACCTCGGTGCGGAAACGGTCGAGCAGCCGCTCACGCGGCTCCTCTCCCTGCACGAGCACCTAGTACGGGACGCGGCCGCGGACGCGCTCGCGGTACGCCTCGAGCGCGCGGTAGCTCGAGGTGAGCACGAGCGCGCGGCCGCGCGAGAGCGTCAGCAACGACACGATCTCCTCGGCCGCACGGTCGACGAACCCGTCGCTGCGCGGGTCGGGCATGGAGCGCGGGAGATAGATCAGCGCCTGCTCTGCGAAGTCGTACGGCGAGCCGACGATCGTCTCTCGTGCATGGTCGAGGCCGACCCTGCGGCGGATGAACGTTGCGTCCTCGCCCGTCGTGAGCGTCGCCGACACGAGCACCGCGGTGGGCCCGTCGTTCCAGAGCCGCTCGCGCAGCTCCGCCGACACGTCGACCGGCGCCCAGGCGAGCACGTCGGACTCCGCCCACACGACGCGTTCGGACGCGCCCGGCTCGAGACAGGCCTCCACCTCGCCGCAGATCGCGAGCGCCCGGCGCGCGAGCAGGTCGAGCTCCTCGCCCTCCCCGCCGAGCGCGCCGGCGAGGTCGCCGAGCGCGTCGACGAGGACGAGGGCGGCCTCGACGGGCACCTCGCGCAGGCGCCGGCGACCCGAGGCGGGTGCAACGGCACGCAGCAGCGCCTCGCCGGTGCGCTCCACCCGGTCGAGCTCGCGGGCGGGCAGCGGCCGC
>JBOGZX010000040.1:0-3212 GCA_050697615.1 Gaiellaceae bacterium | reverse complement strand
CGCGGTTTCCGATCCCGCCGCTCCGGGAGCTGGTCGACCTGCATGCACGGATCAGCCTGCTCGCCCGACCCGCAGCCGTGCAGGCGGTGGCCCTGAACACGCGTCTGCTCGACGACGCCGCCGCTCGACGTGCGATCGAGGCGGCCGAGGCCGAGACGGGCCTGCCCGCCGACGACCCCGTCCGCTTCGGCGCCGCCAGGCTCGTCGATGCGCTGATGCCGCTCCTGTAGCTCGCCGGGCAGGTAGGTCGCCCTTCGACGGCGAATAGGCCGTCCGGCCCACGCTGGAAGGCGGATCGGTCTGAGAGGGTGAGCGGGGCTCGGGTCACGAGAAGAGAGGGCGCGGCGTTGAGCAGGTTGGTTGCGGCGGTTGCGGTGGTCGTCACTGCGCTCTCGGTGGGCGCGGCGGCCGCGTCCGCCGACAACGTGCGGTTCGGCGTCAACGACGACGAGGGAATGTTCGAGAAGGGCGCCGGGCCGTTCTTCGGGACGCTCACGTCGCTAGGGATGCACGACGACACGATCACCGTGCGCTGGGACGAGACGAGCCCGGACGGCTTCGAGGATCTCGGCGGGTCGACGCTGAAGGACTTCCTGCCGGCGGCACTCAGCGCAGCCACCGCCGCCGGCGTGACCGTCACGTTCGACGTCTATCCCCGGCATTCGGCGGCGGCCGCCGACCCCGCGAGGAACGCCCCGCGCTTCGCCGCCTGGCTGACGACGCTCGCACAGAACTACAGCAGCGTCACGCACTGGGTCGTGATGAACGAGTGCAACCAGCCGCTCTTCGTGAATCCGCAGTACGACGCGTCCGGAAACCTCCTGTCGGCCGCCGACTGCGGAGAGTTCCTCGCGGCCGGTTACGAGGCGCTGAAGGCCGTCAACCCGGCGAACTTCGTCTGGGGGCTCGGCCTGTCGCCGCACGGTGCCCAGGTCGACGGCTCCCGCCATCGCGACAGCAGCCCGTTCGACTTCCTGAAGGCGCTCGGAGCGTGGTACAGGACGAGCGAGTACGCCGGGGAGCCGATCATGGACGGTCTCGATCTGCACCCGTACCCGATTCCGCAGAGCACCCCGTTCGCGGTCGGCACGAGGGCCGCGAACGCATACAGCGTCGCCAACGTCTCCCGGGTCTATCAGGCGTTCTACGACGCATTCAGGGACAGCGGCCAGCGGACCGTCGGCCCGGGCCGGCTCCCGGTCAGCCTGAACGAGGTGGGCGTGCAGACGGTTCCGACGGAAACGGGCTACTCGGGAACCGAGACCGCCGGCTGGGGGATCGACGGCTCGACCGGCACCCAGGCCTGGCAGGCCCAGTGGTACCGCTCGATGATCGACTTCGCCGAGTGCGACCCCGACATCACGAACGTCAACATCTTCAAGCTGATCGATCAGCCCGACCTCGCCGCCTGGCAGAGCGGGCTCTACGAGCTCGGCTGGGTCCCGAAGGCGTCCGCGACGGCGGTGAAGGACGAACTCGCCCTGCCCCCGACCTGCTCCACCGGCGCCACCTGGTTCGTGCCGGCCTCCCCGACGAGCATCCTGGCCGCTCGCTCGCTCCGGCCGTCGAAGAAGCTACCAGCAGCCGCCGCGAAGCACGCGAAGGCTCGCCGTTGGTGGGGCGGGCCGCACTGAAAACGGTCCCTTGACAACGCGAACGGATGTTCGGTAGTATGGCGAACACTTGTTCGTCCGGATCCTTCTCGTCGTCGGGCTCGCGGTTCTCGTCTGGAGCGCCGTCGCCCGCTCGTCGCAGGCGCACGGCGCGAAGCAGGTGGTGACGGTCAGGCCGTACGACACCCTCTGGACGATCGCCGAGCGTCACTACGGAGGCGACACGCGGGACGCCGTGTGGCGCATCGAGCGGGCCAACCACCTCACGGGCGCCGAGGTCGGCGTGGGCGAGAAGCTCGTGCTTCCGTAGTCGCTCGACTCCGCGTGCGGTCGCCGGCTTCGCCACAATCGTCGGCGCGTGGACCTCGACCTCGTCTTCCTCGGGACCTCGGCGAGCGCGCCGACGGCCCACCGTGCGCCGGCCGCGCTGCTCGTACGCCGGGGCGGCGATCGGCTCCTGTTCGACTGCGCAGAGGGGACACAGCGGCAGCTGATGCGCTCGTCGGTCGGCCTTCCCGACCTGGAGGAGATCTTCCTCAGCCATTTCCACGCCGACCACTACCTGGGCCTGCCGGGGATGCTGAAGACGTTTCAGCTCCGCCAGCGCGAGCTGCCGCTGACGGTCTACGGGCCGCCCGGCCTTCGCGACCTGTTCGGCTCGCTCAGGCGGATCTTCGGACGGCTCGGCTATCCGCTCGAGCTGGTCGAGGTCCGGGCGGGCGAGGCGCTCGACCGCGACGGCTACCGCATCCTCGTCTTCCCGGTGCACCACGGGGTCTCCGCCGTCGGCTACGCGCTCGACGAGCACGACCGGCCGGGGCGCTTCGACAACGACACCGCGGATGCGCTCGGCATCCCGGTCGGCCCCGAGCGGGGCGCGCTCCAGCGCGGGGAGTCGATCACGCTCGCCGACGGCCGCGTGCTGACTCCCGACGCCGTGCTCGGCGAGGCGCGTCCCGGTAGGCGGATCGTGATCCCCGGCGACACCGCACCCGTCGAGACCGTGCGGGTGCTCGCCGAGGGAGCCGACGTGCTCGTCCACGAGGCGACCTTCTCCCAGGAGGAGCGCGAGCGGGCGGCCGAGACGCTGCACACGACCTCCCTGCAGGCGGCGGAGCT
The DNA here is from genome assembly GCA_050697615.1 of Gaiellaceae bacterium. Lineage (GTDB taxonomy): Bacteria > Actinomycetota > Thermoleophilia > Gaiellales > Gaiellaceae > PALSA-600. The sequence goes on along the minus strand of JBOGZX010000040.1, from coordinate 480 downwards.
CGCCCGCGACGCCGGCGTCCGGCTCCTGGCGCTGACGCACGTGTCGCCGCGCTACTTCGGCTCGGAGCTCGCACGCGAGGCGCGGGAGGTGTTCTCCGCCACCGTCGTGCCGCGCGACTTCGACGTGATCGAGGTTCCGTTCGCGGAGCGCGGCGAGCCGGCGCTCGTCAAGGGCGGCGCGCGCCCGCCCGCCGGCGACGCCTGACCGCGCACGAACGTGGTGGTGTCAGACACCAAAGAGCAGTCGGACACGTGGTCCCGGCGTCCAGTGGCCGGCAGCGAAGGTGCCTCGCACTTCTGTCGACGCGCGAGCGCGTGCCGAGTGTCTGGGCGCGCGCACACGTGCCAGGCACGCATTTTGCGCTCGCCCAGACGTCAGAGCTGCCACGAGCCTTCCCGCAGCACGGGCACCTCGCTGCCGTCGCGTGTCCGACCCGTAACGGCGACGTCGTTCGACCCGATCATGAAGTCCACGTGGAT
>JBOGZX010000039.1:0-7195 GCA_050697615.1 Gaiellaceae bacterium | reverse complement strand
GAGACGCTGTTCGAGACGGTGCGGGAGATCGCCGCCGACGGCCGCACGGTCATCTTCATCTCGCACAAGCTGAACGAGGTGAAGGCGGTGTCCGACCGCATCACGGTGCTTCGCGGCGGTCGCGCGGTCGCGACGGTGTCGACCGCGGAGGCCACTCCGCGCTCGATCGCGTCGCTGATGGTGGGGCGCGAGCTCGAGACGGTGCAACGGCGCCCGGGCGAGCGGAGCGGCGCCGCGGTGGCGCTCGCGGTTCAGGGGCTCGCGGCCGAGAGCCATCGGGCGACGACGCGGCTCGTTGGGCTCGACCTCGAGGTGCGGGCGGGCGAGATCGTGGCGATCGCGGGGGTCGCCGGCAACGGGCAGCGCGAGCTCGCAGAGGCGATCGCGGGGCTGCGGCCCCGGACGCGGGGCAGCGTCCATGTCGGCGACGTTCGCGTACGCAACGGCGATCCCCGGTCGGCCTTCCGCGCCGGGCTCGGCTACGTGCCCGAGGACCGGCTGGGAACGGGGGTCGCGCCGAACCTCCCGATCGCGATGAACATCGAGCTGAAGTCGTACCGCCACTCGTCGCTTGGGCCGTTCCTGCGACTCGGGCGGATGCGCCGGCGCGCCGAGGAGGCGATCCGCGTCTACAACATCAAGGCGCCGGGTGCGCACGCCGAGGCAGACACGCTCTCGGGCGGGAACATCCAGAAGGTCGTGCTGGCGCGCGAGTTCGCAGGGAACCTCCAGGCGCTGATCGCCGCGTCGCCGACGCGCGGCCTCGATGTCAGCGCAGTCGAGACGGTGCACCGTCACCTCTGCGACGCCGCCGACCGCGGCGTCGGCGTGCTTCTGATCAGCGAGGACCTCGACGAGATCCTCGCGCTCGCCGACCGCATCCTCGTGATCTACGAGGGCCGGCTCACACCGGTGCGGAACCGCGACGACATGGACGAGATCGGGATGCGGATGGCCGGCGGCACCCCTGCGGAGGCCGGCGCCTAGCCCGAGCTCGGCGCCCGCCCGCGGTGAGGGTCAGAGCTCGCGGAAGTCGATCTGCTGCGCGCCTTCCCAGAGCGTGAGGCGACCCAGCTCCTTCAGCTGCTCCTGCCCCTCGACCAATGTGGCGAAGTGGTTCGCCCACAGGTGGCCCGCCTTGGACGCGAACGAGCAGTAGCCGTAGGGGAAGAGCAGCTCCGTCTCCGACTGGCCGCCCGGGTAGAGCGCGAGCTCGCCCGGATGGGGGTACGAGGTCGCGTTCTCCGGGCCGACGCCGAAGTCGCGGTCGCCCCACGGGATCCAGTTCGACTCGCCGCTCCAGCGGCAGTGGATGATCCGGTCCGAGAGCGGCAGGCCCGCCCTGAACGCGGCGACCGTCCGCGGCGCCAGCTCCTCCTCCCAGCGCGCGACGAAGCGCATGCCGGCTGCGACGATCTCGAGCACGCGCGGGACGTTACCGACTCAGCGGATCACGAGCGCGAGGGCCACGACCGCCGCCGCCGCGAGACCGAGGATCGGCCAGACGTTCAGGCCGCGGTGCCGCAGGTTGAAGTAGTGCCGCACGATCGCCCCGATCGCCATCAGCACCACGAGCACGATCCAGGCGTTGCTGTGCCCGTAGGTGAACGGGAAGTGGTTCGAGAGCATCGCGAACACGACCGGGAGCGTCAGGTAGTTGTTGTGCACCGAGCGCGTCTTGCCGGCCCTGTTCCACCTCGGGTCGGGCTCGACCCCCGCCTCCTTTGCGCGCACCAGCTTCCAGTGCGCCGGGATGATCACGAAGAAGACGTTGCCGACCATCACCGTGCCGATCATCGCGCCGACCTGCAGGTAGGCCGCGCGCGCCGCGAACAGGTTGGACGCGCCCCAGGCCGCCAGGCAGACGAAACCGAAGACCAGCACTGCCAGCACCGCCTCGTCGTTCGCGAACGCGCGGCACAGCCCGTCGTAGACGAGCCAGGCGAGCACGAGGCCCGCGATCGAGATCGCGATCGCCTGCCACGCCGACAGGTCGGCGACCGACGTGTCGATCAGGTAGGAGGTCGCGTGGGAGTAGTAGACGACGATGAAGAGCCCGAAGCCCGACAGCCAGGTGGTGTACGCCTCCCACTTGAACCAGTGCAGCGGCTCCGGCAGCCGCTCGGGGGCGACCCGGAACGTCTCGACGCGGTAGAAGCCGCCGCCGTGTACCTCCCAGGCCTCGCCGCCGACGCCGCGATTCGCGTCGACCGGATCCTTCGGCGCCGTCAGGTGGTTGTCGAGCGCGATGAAGTAGAAGGACGCGCCGATCCACGCGATCGCGGCGATCACGTGCAGCCAGCGGAAGAGCAGGTTCCCCCAGCCCCACCAGTAGTCGCTGAGCGCTAGGAGCGTCGCCAACGATCCACCGCGATCCTGACGAGCTCGTCGACGCCGGTCTCGAGCTCCTGTTCTCGCGTCCGCTCGAGCCGTCCGCGCAGGATCGGGACGATCTCCCGGCGGGGCCGGCGATCGACGAAGACGACGAAGCGGAAGCCGAACTTCTCCTCGTACGCCCGGTTCAGTTCCGCGAGCTCGGCGAGCACCGCCGGGTCGTCGTCGGTGCCCTGCTCGGCGGCCGAGCGGGCCGACGAAGCGCTTGCGCCGATCGCAGGGTGGGCGTCGAGCACGTCCTTCCGGTCGGCGTCGGCCAGGTCGCCCGCGAGCTCCCGGGCGCGGCCGAGCGGATCCTCGACGAGCGCCAGCTGCTCGACGAAGCGCGTACGTCCCTCGAACAGCTCCGCGAGCTGCTCCGCGCTCAGCTGCCGCGGTAGCTCGCGCACGCGTACGAGGAGATCAGCAACGGGACGTGGTAATGGCCTTCGACCAGCTCGACCTCGAGCTCGATGCGCTTGAAGAACGGCGACGGCGGGTGGAAGACGATGCGGTGAGTGCCCGGCGACGGCTCGGCGAGCCTGGCGATCCTCCCGTCGGCGTCGGTGACGCCCTCGCCGGCCGTCGAGCCGTCGGGGGCGTAGACCTCCACCCGGACGCCGGCGGCCGGCCGGCCCCGTTCCGTGTCGAGTACGTGGGTCGAGAGCGTCAGTCCCGCCATAGCCGCCCTGCCTCTTTGCGCTGCTCGGCGGCGATCTCCTGCTCGCTCGCCCGCACCAGCGAGCCGCCGCGCACGACGTCCTCGCCGCCGACGATCAACCGGTCGACGCGGTGCGGTGCCGAGAGCACCAGGTTCGCCACGAGATCGTCGGCGCCGCCGAACTCCAGGCCGTCGGTCCGCCACACCGCCAGATCGGCGCGCTTGCCCGCCTCGATCGAGCCGATGTCGCCCCGCCTCAGCACCTCGGCTCCGCCGCGCGTCCCCAGTCGCAGCGCGTCGCGCGTCGTCAACGCGGTCGCACCGCCCCGGCCGCGGGCGACGAGCAGCGCCTGCTTCACCTCGAAGAGGAGGTCGCTGCGCTCGTTCGACGCCGTTCCGTCGACGCCGAGCCCGACGCGCACGCCGGCGCCGAGCAGCTCGCTGACCGGCGCGACACCGGCGCCCAGGCGCAGGTTCGACGTTGGGCAGTGCGCGACGCCCATGCCCCGTCCGCCGAACGTCCTCGCGTCCTCCTCCGACAGGTGCACGCAGTGCGCGCACCACACGTCGTCGGCGAGCCAGCCGACCCGCTCGAGGTACTCCACGGGCGTGCAGCCGAAGAGCTCGCGGCAGTACTCCTGCTCCTCGACCGTCTCGGCGAGGTGCGTGTGCAGCTGCAGGCCGAGCCTGCGGGCGAGCGCCGCCGACTCCTCCATCAGCCTCGTCGTGACCGAGAAGGGCGAGCAGGGGGCGACCGCGACGGCGATCCGGTCGCCGTCGGCCAGCGCTGCGAGCCGCTCGGTGTCGGCGAGGATGTCGTCGATCGACTCGACGAGGTTGTCGGGCGGCAGGCCGCCGTCGGACTCGCCGAGGTCCATCGAGCCCCTCGACGCGACGATGCGCACTCCCAGCTCCTGCGCGGCGCGAAGCTCGGCCTCGATCAGGCCGGTGACGCCTTGGGGGAAGACGTAGTGGTGGTCGAAGACGGTCGTGCAGCCGGCGAGGGCGAGCTCGGCGATCCCCGTCCTCGCGGCCGCGTAGAGCATCTGGTCGTCGATCTGGGCCCAGCGCGGGTAGAGCGTCTTCAGCCACGTGAACAGGTCGGCATCCGCGACGCGGGCGCGCGTGAGCGTCTGGTAGAGGTGGTGGTGGGTGTTGACGAGGCCGGGGGTGACGACCGCGCCGCCCAGATCCTCCGCGGGCCCGGGCGGGTCGCCGGCGCCGACCCCGGCCACGAGCCCGGCGTCGACGCCGATCCAGCCGCGCCGGTGCTCCGTCCCCGCGTCGTCCATCGTCACGACCCAGCAGTTCGAGAGGATCACGACGCCTCCAGCGGCACGAGCTCGAAGCGGTAGACGTCGACGAGGCCGCGATCGGTCAGCTTCAGCGACGGGATCACGCTCAGTGCGAGGAACGCGAGGTGCTGGAACGGCGCCTCGAGCTCGCAGCCCAGGTCGCGTACCGCAGCGATCACCGCACGCGACGCGGCGACGACCTCGTCGAGCGGCGCGTCGGACAGAAGGCCCGCGACGGGCAAGGGGAGCTCGGCGGTGACCTCCGCTCCGTCGACGACCACGATGCCCCCGCCGCGGTTCGCGAGCCGCCGCACGGCCGCGGCCATCGACGCGTCGTTCATGCCGACGACCACGACGTTGTGTGCGTCGTGTGCGACGGTCGAGGCGATCGCGCCGCGCTAGAGGCCGAAGCCGCGCACGAAGCCGAGGCCGACGCGCCCGGTTCCCAGGTGTCGCTCGACGACGGCGATCTTCGCCAGGTCGCGGGCCGGGTCCGCGAGCGCCTCGCCGGCGCGATGTCCGGGCTCGTCGACGAGTGCGGCGGTGACGATCTGCCCCGGCACGATCCCGATCACGCGCGCGCTGCCGCCGTTCCAGGGGATGCGGAACATCTCCGGGCCGAACGCGCCGATGCGCATCGTGTGCCGCACCCAGTCGGGCACGTGCGCGCGCGGGATCTCCTCGGCGGGGGCGCCGTGCTTCAGCACCGTCTCGGGCACGAAGCGCTCGAGGTCTCCGAGGACGAGCAGGTCGGCGCGGTAGCCTGGCGCGACCGCGCCGAGGTGATGCAGCCCGTGCCAGAGCGCCGGGCTGAGCGACGCGCAGACGAGCGCGTCCTCCGCGGGGATCCCGAACGCGACCGCGTCTCGCACCATCGAGTTGATGTGGCCGTCGTCGGCGATGTGCTCCGGCTCCCGGTCGTCGGTGCAGAAGGCGATCCGGCCGGGCCCGTACTCGGCGAGCAGCGGCAGCAGCGCCTGCAGGTTGCGCGCGGCCGAGCCCTCGCGAATGAGGAGCCACATGCCGAGCCGCAGCCGCTCGCGCCCCTCCTCGGCCGTGTACGCCTCGTGATCCGAGCGGATCCCGGCGGCCGCGTAGGCGTTCAGGGAGGGTCCGAGCACACCGGGGGCATGGCCGTCGACATGCTGCGCGAGGTCGAGCTTGGCGAGCTCCGCCGCCGCGCCGCCGACGACGCCGGGGAAGTTCATCATCTCCGCGATCCCGATCACGCGGCGGCGGCGAAGGAGTGCGTCGAGGTCGCCGGGAGTCAGCTCGCGCCGCGGCGACTCGAACTGCGACGCGGGCACGCACGAGGAGGCCATGAAGTAGACGTCGAGCGGCAGCCCGGCGGTCGCGTCGAGCAACCAGTGGACGCCGTCGGTGCCGAGCACGTTCGCGATCTCGTGCGGATCGGCGACCACCGCGGTTGTGCCGAACGGCAGCACGAGCCGCGCGAACTCGTCCACGAGCAGCTTCGACGACTCCAGGTGCATGTGCGCGTCGATGAACCCGGGCACCACCCAGCGGCCGGCCGCGTCTATCGTCTCGCGCCCGTCGTAGGAGCCGACGCCGGCGATCCAGCCGTCGACGATCGCCACGTCCGCGTCGAGCCACTCGCGTGTGAAGACCGAGAGCACCTTGCCGCCGCGGACGACGAGATCCGCGGGCTCGTCGCCCCGCGCGACCGCGAGCCTGTGCGCCAGAAGATCGTGCGAAAGGGGTGCGGCCATCGTCGGAGAACCGTACCCTTCGCCCCTGTGGAAGTCCTGACCCCGCGCAGCCTCGAGGACGCGCTCCGGCTGAAGTCGGAGCATCCGGCCGCCTGGCTCATTCAGGGCGGGACCGACCTGATGGTCGCGCTCAACTTCGATCGGGGCCGGCCCGAGACGATGCTGAACCTGAACGAGGTGGGCGAGCTGCGCGGCTGGTCGCGCGACAACGGGACGCTGCGGCTCGGCTCCGGTCTCACCTACGCCGAGATCGAGCACGGGCCGCTCCGCGAGGTCCTCCCCGCCCTTGCCGAGGCCTCGCGCACGGTCGGCTCGCCGCAGATCCGCAACCGCGGCACGATCGGCGGGAACCTCGGGACGTCGTCGCCCGCGGGCGACGCGCTGCCGCCGCTGCTCGTCGAGCACGCCCGGGTCGAGTGCGCGTCCGTGCGCGGGACGCGAACGGTCCCCGTCGGCGAGTTCGTGACGGGGGTCAAGCGCAACGTGCTCGCTGCGGACGAGCTGATCGTGGCCGTCCACGTCACGCCGAGCCGCGCGCCGCAGACGTTCATGAAGGTCGGTCCGCGCAACGCGATGGTGATTGCGGTCGTCTCGCTCGCGGTCGCGGCCGGTGACGAGCTGCGCGCGTCGTTCGGCTCGGCCTCGCCGAGGCCGGTGCTGGTGACGGCGCCGCGGGACGAGGCGGGTACCTTTCCGGAGCAGGTGGCCGCCGCGGCGTCGCCGATCGACGATGTGCGCGGCACGGAGCGCTACCGCCGGCACGCGTTGCGCGTGCTGACGGAGCGGGCCCTGAAGCGGGTGCTGGCGTGAGCGTAGGCTCGACGGAGCTCTTTGGAGGAGCGGAGGTGCCGGCTTCGCCGGTGCTGGAGCGGGAAGGGAGCGTAGGCTCGACGGAGCTCTTCAGAGGAGCGGAGGCTCCGGCTTTGCCGGGGCTGGAGCGGGGATGAGGATCTCACTCACCATCAACGGGGAGCGCCACGAGGCGGACTGCTGGGAGGGCGAGTCGCTGCTCTTCGCGCTGCGCGAGAAGCTCGGCTTCCCGGGCTCGAAGAACGCCTGCGAGCAGGGCGAGTGCGGCTCGTGCTCGGTGCTGCTCGACGGGACGCTCGTGTGCGCGTGCCTCGTGCTCGCCGCGC
>JBOGZX010000038.1:0-3073 GCA_050697615.1 Gaiellaceae bacterium | reverse complement strand
TCCGACCAGGCGGCGGCGGTCGCGCGGCGGCGCTCCTGGGCGGCCGCGTACTCCTCCGCGCCGAAGCCGAGCTCCTCCGCGCCGTCGACCCACTCGCGAAGCGACGGACGGTACAGCGCGCGACCGCGGTCGAACCTGCGGTGATACGGCAGCAGGTCGGAGCGCAGCACGCCGAGAAAGTCCTCTCCCACGTCGAGCGGCGCCTCCGGCGCCGGCGGCTCGACGATCGTCGCGCCGAGCGCGCGGCACGAATCGACGGCGCCGTCGAAGGCCTCCGCCACGTCCGCCTCGAGATCGACGAGCGCGATGCGGGGCGAGAGCGCCAGCCGCACCCCCTCGAGCGGCACGGCCTCCGGCGCAACATCCCAGCCCGCCATGGCCGCGAGCAGCAGGCCGCAATCGTCCAGCGTCCGCGCCATCGGGCCCGCGTGGTCGAGGCTCGGCGCCAGCGGCACGATGCCCCGCAGCGAGATGAGACCGCGCGTCGGCTTGATCGTCGACGTGCCCGAGCAGGCAGAGGGGATGCGGAGCGAGCCGGCGGTGTCGGTGCCCGTCGCCGCCGGAACCATCCCCGCGGCGAGCGCCGCCGCCGAGCCGCCGCTCGACCCTCCGGCCGTACGGTCGAGCGATCGGGGATTTCCGACCTGGTCGGTCGTGCCGCCGATCGCGAACTCGTGCGTGTGCAGATGGCCGAGCAGCACCATCCCCTCTGCCGAGAGCCGCGCCCACACGTCGCAATCCTCCACCGGCGTCTCGTGGAGCAGCCTGCTCGACGCCGTCAGCGGCCGCCCGGCGACGGCGTAGAGATCCTTGAGCCCGATCGGGACGCCGCACAGCGCGGGTGCATCCGCTCCCTCCGCCGCCCGCCGCGCGTCGGCGCGATCCGCGGCTGCGAGCGCGTCCTCCTCGTAGACGCGCACCCAGGCGTTGATCGAGCCGGGATCGCCGTCGTGGCTGTGCGTGCCGTCGCGCTCCCGGATCCGCGCCAGGCACGCCTCCGCCAGCTCGCGCGCCGACAAATCGCTCCGCGCGAGCGCCGACGCCGCCTCGACGACGCCCAGATCGGCCACGGTCGCGGTCACCAGGACTCGTAGCCGACGTAGTTCTCGGCCAGCGTCGTCGCGGCCGCCGGCGACGACGCCACGTAGCGAAGCTGCGAGAGCTGCAGCTTCAGCTCGAACTCGTCGTCGCCCGACCGGTGCAGCATCGTCGTCATCCACGACGCGAAGTGCTGGGCCCGCCACACGCGGCGCAGGCACGTCGCGGAGTATCCCTCGAGCTGCGCGGTGCTGCCGGTGCCGTACCAGTCGACGAGCGCCGAGGCGAGCGCGGCGACGTCGGAGATCGCCAGGTTCAGCCCCTTCGCACCGGTGGGCGGGACGATGTGCGCTGCGTCGCCCGCGAGGAACAGGCGGCCGTGCTGCATCGGCTCCGCGACGAAGCTTCGCATGCCGGTGACGCTCCGCTCGAGGATCAGGCCCTCGGCCAGCGTCCAGCCGGGCACCGCCACGCGGCGCTGCAGCTCGTCCCAGATCCGGTCGTCCGACCACTCGTCGAGGTTCTCGTCGGGGCGGCACTGCACGTACAGGCGGCTCAGCTCCGGCGAGCGCAGGCTGAGGAGCGCGAAGCCCCGCTCGTGGTGGGCGTAGACGAGCTCGTCGCTCGACGGCGCGACCGCCGCCAGGATGCCGAGCCAGCCGAACGGATACTCGCGGCCGAACGTGCGCAGCACCCCGGCGATCGCCGGCCGGCAGACGCCGTGGAAGCCGTCGCAGCCGGCGATCGCGTCGCACGCGAGCTCGTGCCGCTCGCCCTCGTGGACGAAGCGCACGACCGGCGCGTCGCCGTCGAAGTCGCGCACGGTCACGTGCGATGCCTCGAAATGCAGCGGCAGGCCCTGGTCGAGCCGCGCCTCGATCAGGTCCTTGACCACCTCGGTCTGCCCGTAGATCACGATGTGCCGGCCGCCGGTGAGATCGCTCAACGGGATCCGGTGGCGCTCGCCGTCGAACTGCAGCTCGATCCCCTCGTGGACGATCCCCTCGCGGGCCATCCGCGCGCCGGCGCCGGCCCCTTCGAGCAGGTCGGCCGTCGACTGCTCGAGCACGCCGGCGCGGATGCGATGCTCGACGTGCTCGCGGCTGCGCGCCTCGAGCACGACGGCCTCGATCCCGGCGCGGTGAAGGAGATGCGCGAGCGTCAATCCGGCCGGCCCGGCGCCGACGATCGCGACCTGGGTCCGGAGCCTCTTCAGGTCCGTCGCTCCTCGTCGAGGACGTCCTGCGCGATCGCGAACGCCCGGTTCGCAGCCGGCACGCCGCAGTAGATCGCAGCCTGCAGCAGCACCTCCTTGATCTCGTCGGGGCCGAGTCCGTTGCGCAGCGCCGCGCGCACGTGCATCGCCAGCTCCTCGTGGTGGTTGAGCGCCGTCAACGCGGTGAGCGTGATGCAGCTCCGCGTCTTCCGGTCGAGCCCCGGGCGCGTCCAGATCTCGCCCCACGCGTACCGCGCGATCAGATCCTGGAAGTCGGCGGTGAACTCCGTCGTGCGCTCGGCCGCCTGCTCGACGTGCTCGTCGCCGAGCACCTCGCGGCGTACGCGGTCGCCCTCGTCCTTCGTCGTCACGCCGGCAGCTCCAGGATCGCACGGTTGAACTGCACGGGCCGCTCGACGTTCGCAAGGTGCGCCGCCCGCTCGATCGCGACGAGGGGCGCCCCGATCCCCTGCGCCAGCAGCTCTGCGTGGACGATCGGGGTGGAGGCGTCGGCTTCGCCGGCGATCACGAGCGTCGGAGGACGGATCTCCCCGAGCCGCGCGCGCGCGTCCCACGAGGCGAGCGCCTCGCAGCAGCGCGCGTACGGCTCTCGGGGCATCGCCTCGAGCGTCTGGCGGAAGCGCGCGACAACGTGCTGCGGCATGTCGGGCGTGAACCAGCGGGCGACCACCGCGTCCGCGACCGCTGCCGTCCCCTGCTCGCGGACGACCCGTGCGCGCTCGTGCCAGTAGTCCGGCTCGCCGAACCGGGCCGACGTGCACGCCAGCACGAGGCGGTCGACCCGCTCGGGCGCCGCCA
>JBOGZX010000037.1:0-2860 GCA_050697615.1 Gaiellaceae bacterium | reverse complement strand
CCCGAGCACCTCGGCGTAGATGTCGGCGCCGCGGCTCTCGGCCCGGTCCCAGTCCTCGAGCAGCAGTGCGCCCGCGCCTTCGGACATTACGAAGCCGGCGCGCGTCGCGTCGAACGGACGCGAGGCGTGCGGCGGGTGCTCGTCTTCGACGGCGAGCCCGCGCATCGCGGTGAAGCCGGCGAGGATCAGCGGCACGATGCACGCCTCGGTACCGCCGGCGATCACGGCGTCGACAGCCCCGCGCTTGATCATCTCGGCAGCCTCGCCGACCGCGTGCGAGCCGGTCGCGCACGCCGAGACGATCGCGTAGTTCGGCCCCTTGATGCCGAGCGAGATCGCGAGCTGCCCGGATGCGGAGTCGACGAGCACGTTCGGCAGGAAGCTCGGCGAGACACGGCCCGGCCCGCGCTCGCGTAGCGTCTCCGCCTGCTCGAGGATGCCGGCGACGCCTCCGATCGCCGAGCCGAAGACGATTCCGACCCGGGCGGAGTCGAACGCGCTCAGCCCGGCGTCGCCGACCGCCTCGCGGCCGGCGGCGATCGCCAGCAGCACGTTCCGCTCGAGCTTCCGTGCCTCCTTCGCGGACACGACCTGAGTCGGCTCGAATCCCTTCACCGCGCCGGCGATACGCACCGGGAGCCCTTCCGCGTCGAAGGTGTCGATCCAGTCGATCCCGCTCTCGCCCGCCACGGCGGCGCGCCAGGTCGACGGAACGTCGAGGCCGAGCGGCGTCACCACACCGATACCCGTGACGGCAACGCGTGTCATCGCGGCCAAGAGTAGACGCTTGTTTTAGGGCGGGAAAACGGGGAACGATCCTGATGAAGTCGACGCCGGGGGCAGCGCGTCGAAAACGGAACGGGACGAAAGGGACGACATGGGTGACGCTGTCGCGACGACGCCTGCGACCAGACAGACGGCCGCGAGCCGGAATCCGGCAACCAGACCGGGCCTCGTCTTCTTCCACTCGAACGTCTCCGGGAAGTGCCGCCGCGTCGAGGGGTATATCGCCCAGGTCCTGCAGCGGCGTCGCAACCACGGCACGTTCCGGTACTACGCGGTCGCGCAGGAGAAACGGCCCGACCTGGTCGCCAAGTTCGGGATCACGAGGATTCCCACGCTGGTCGTCGTGGAGGACAAGACCGTCCGCGGGCGGCTCGAGGGGCCGAACGGCTGCCGCGACATCGAGCAGTTCCTCTCGCCCTGGCTGCAGTGAGCGTGGCGGCAAGCAAGTAACAGACTGTTACTTGCGGGGTCAGACGGGCGCGGTGCCGACGCCGGCCTCGCGGAGGCTCAGCTCGGCGAGCCGGTCCCAGCTCGCGCCGATCCAGTCGGCCATCGCGCGTTCCTGCGCGATGATCTCGTCGCACGCGGCGGCGGTCTCCGTGTCACCGGCCCGCTCGGCGATCCTCCTGAGCAGCTCGTAGCTTGCGATCTCCATGTGCTCGGTCGCGTACCCGTCGCGGGCATTGCGGCCGGCCTTCTCGCCGCGCACGAGGTCGAGCGGCAGCTTGGCGAGTGCGCCCACGATCCCGCCGAGGTGCCTGACGGTCGACGGCGTCGCTCCGTGCGCCTCGAGGCGCACGCGCATCCGCCGTGCGTGATCCTCCGTCTCGATCCGGTGGTGCTCGAGCTCCGTCAGGAGCGCCGGATCGTCGGTGGTCGAGATCATCGCGTCCAGCATCCGCAGCACGTTCTGCTCCATGGCGTACGCCTCGTCGATGTGCTTGACGAGCGCCTCGTCGACCGTCCCCATACCCTCGCCTCCTCTGCGTCTCAGGTCGAACTGCCCGAACTCGTGCCCGCGGAACGTCGCATGGCCGTGGAAGCCCGCGCCGTCCGGAACGAGCACGTCGACGAACCCGGCGAACGGCGCGCGGTAGTGCAGCTCCAGCCCGACGACGTCGAACGGCATGCCCGCCGCGCCCCCGACACGGGTCGTTCCTCGTGTGCCCGAGATCCGCTTGTGCACGCCCTTCAGCGGCGGCAGCAGCCCACCAGTGCGCCTGAGATCCCAGATTCCGTCGAGCTCGGGCATCGCCTCTAGGCTTTCTGGGCGATGGCCGGCGCAAACATCCCGTTCCCGCCGATGGAGGCCGAGCTCGTCCGCGAGCTGCCGACCGGCGACGGCTGGCAGTACGAGCCGAAGTGGGACGGCTTCCGCGGCGTGCTCACGAACGTCGACGGCGAGCTCGCGCTCTGGTCGCGCAAGGAACGGCCGCTCCTGCGCTACTTCCCCGAGTTGCGGCCGCTCGACGACCTGCTGCCGTCGCAGTCGGCGCTCGACGGCGAGATCGTGATCGCGCGCGACGGCGCGCTCGATTTCGACGCGATGCAGACCCGGCTGCACCCGGCGGAATCGCGCATCCGCAGGCTCTCGGCCGAGATTCCGGCCGACTACGTCGTCTTCGACATGCTCCTGTGGGACGGCGCGCCGGTCTGGCAGCTGCCGCTCGAGGAGCGGCGCCGGCGGGTCGAGGCGCTCGACGGCTTCCACATCTCGCCCGCCACGCGCGACCCGGACGAAGCCCGGGCGTGGCTCGAGCGCTTCGAGGCGCTGGGGCTGGACGGCGTCGTCGCGAAGCGGCTCGCGTCGCCCTACCTGCCCGGCTCGCGCGACGCGGTCGTGAAGGTGAAGGAGCATCGAACCGCCGACTGCGTCGTCGCCGGCGTCCGCTGGAAGGGCGACAGGAGCGCCGTCGCGACACTGTTGCTCGGGCTCTACCGCGACGACGGCGGGCTCGACTACGTGGGCACGTGCGCCGTCGCCGCCGGCCGGCGCGCCGAGGTCGCCGGCCGGGTGCTGCCGCTCCTCGAGGAGGCGCCTGAGCAGCGGTTCGCGGAGCCGAACCGCTGGGGC
>JBOGZX010000036.1:0-10221 GCA_050697615.1 Gaiellaceae bacterium | reverse complement strand
GGCGTAACCAGGTCGTGCGGGGTCGACTTCGGGTCGATTGCGACCTGGATCGTGCGCGAGCGGTCGGCGGCCGAGATGCCCGTGGTCACGCCCTCGCGCGCTTCGAACGTGATCGTGAAGGCGGTGCCGAGCGGCGCCTCGTTGCGTTCGGTCATCGGTCGCAGGCCAACCCGGTCGGCGCGCTCCTCGGTGAGGCAGAGGCAGATCAGCCCGCGCGCGTGCGTCGCCATGAAGTTGACGGCGTCCGGCGTCGCGAACTGCGCGGCGATCACGAGGTCGCCCTCGTTCTCGCGATCGGGATCGTCGACGACGACCACCATCCGCCCCTCGCGGATGTCCTCGATCGCCGCCTCGACCGTCGCGAACGGCGTGGTCACAGCCATCCCTGCACGTTACCGGGCGGCGATCAGTTTCTCGACGTACTTCGCGAGGACGTCGACCTCGAGGTTCACGGCCGCCCCGGGCGCCAGCTCGCCGAGCGTCGTGATCTGCAGCGTGTGCGGAACGAGCGCGACCGCGAAGCACGTCGCGTCCACCTCGGCGACCGTGAGGCTCGTCCCTTGCACGCAGATCGAGCCCTTCTCGACCACGTAGCGGAGGAGCTCCTCCGGAGGCTCGACGCGGACCCGTCGGCCGTTCCCCTCGTCCTCGACGCCGCGGACGGTGCCGACGCCGTCGACGTGACCCTGCACGTAGTGGCCGCCGAGCGGCTCGCCCACGCGCAGCGCCGGCTCGAGATTAACCCTCGACTGGAGGTTAAGGGTATCGAGCGAGGTACGCGCGAGCGTCTCCGGGACCGCGTCGAAGGCGAGGCGGTCGCCGTCGCGCGAGACGACCGTCAGGCAGACGCCGTCGACGGCGACCGAATCGCCGGGACCGGCGTCGCGCGCGGTGAGGGGCGCCTCGAGGGTGACGCGCATTCCGCCGGCGGCGCGGTCGATCCCCTCGACGCGGCCCGTCTCGCGAATCAGCCCCGTGAACACGGTCAGTCGCCGTAGGCGAGCGTCTCGACCGTCTCGCGGACGAGCACCTCGAGCCTGCCGCGCTCGCCGGGCAGCGCCGTCGACAGCTCGGCGAGCAGCTCGCGCACCGCCTCGCGGCCGCCGGGCGCAAGCTCGTCCGTGCCGACGGCGAGCACCTTCCCACGCAGCTCGTCGTTGCCGAGCTGCCGGGTCAGCCAGTGGCTGAGGAGCGTGACGAGCCGGTCGTCGGCGCGTTCCGCGTCGAGGCCCGGGGAGCTGTCAGGGTTCGTGGACATACGCTTCGAGGAGCACGTCTTCGCCCATGACCTCGGAGCTCAGGTGCGACAGCGTGCGCGCCGAGGGTAGCGCAGCCAGCATCGACGGCCCCGCACCGGCCAGCGTCGGCGCCACGAACACGAGCAGCTTGTCGACGAGGTCGGCCTCGAGGAAGGCCGTCGCGAGCGTCGGCCCCCCCTCGAGGAGCAGCGACTGCACGCCCTCGTCGGCGAGAGCCCGCAGTTCCTCGTCGAGCGGGCCGCTCCGGAGCTCCAGGTCGAGGCCCTCCGGCAGCGGTCCGCGCGAGAAGACGAGGCGTCGCGGCTGCCCCCGCGGCGTGTCGACGTCGCGTGCGTCGAGCCGAGGGCGGTCGGCGTGCGCGGTGCCGCCCCCCACCGCGACGGCGTCGAGCGACGCCCGCAGCTCGTGCACGCGCCGGCGCGAGTCCTCGCCGGTCACCCACCGCTCTCCCGGCACGCTCGTGCGCCCGTCGAGCGTGACAGCAACCTTGTAGACGACGAACGGCCGCCCGCGGCTCACCCAGGTCCGCCAGGCCTCGGTCTGAGCTCGCGCCTCGCGCAGGTCCACGAACTCGACGTCGACCCCGGCCGCGCGAAGCCGCTCCTCGCCGCCCGCCGCTCTCGGGTTCGGGTCGCGAGAGGCGAAGACCACGCGTTCCACGCCGCGCTCCACGATCGCGTCGGTGCACGGCGGCGTCGTCCCGCTGTGGGCGCACGGCTCGAGAGTGACGTACAGCGTCGCGTCGCGTGCGTGCTCGCCCGCGGCATCGAGCGCGACCACCTCGGCATGGCGCCCACCCGTCTCCGTCGCTCCCTCGCCGACGATCTCGCCGTCGCGGACGAGCACCGCGCCCACCGTCGGCTTCGGATACGCGCGGCCACGCGCGGCCGCGGCCAGCTCGAGCGCGCGCGCCAGGGTCACGCGAGCCGACTCACCAGTGCGCGATACGCGCCGGCGACGTCGGCCCGGGCGAAGATCGCCGAGGCGGCGACGAGGAGCGTGGCGCCGCAGTCGCGCAACTGCGCGATGTTGTCGGGACCAACGCCGCCGTCGACCTGGATCGGAGTCGAGGGCGGCAGCGCCGCGCGCAGCCGGCGGACGCGATCGAAGCTCTCCTCGCGGAACGCCTGCTCCGAGCAGCCGGCACGGATCGATATGCAGACGACGTCGGCGCCGCCCGACACGGCCGCGACCTCCTCCGGTCCGCTCCCGGGGCCGAACGCCACGCCGCCCTCCAGCCCCCGATCGCGCGCGGCGCACAGCGTGGCAGCCACGTCGTCGACCGCCTCGTAGTGAAACGTGACGGAGTCGCCGCCCGCCTCGACGACCGAAGCGAAGGAGCTCGCGGGGTTCTCGACCATCAGGTGCACGTCGATCGCCCCGCCGCGCTCGTGGATCAGAGGCGAGATCGACTGCAGCACCATCGGCCCCATCGTCACAGGCTCGACGAAGTGCCCGTCGCCGATGTCGAAGTGGAAGATCCGGCAACCCGCCTCGAGGAGCGAGCCGACCTGCTCACCGAGAATCGAGAAATCGGCGCTGTAGAGCGACGGCTCGACCTCGACGGTGCGGATCCGGTCGCGCCAGGGCATCCCGCTCGATCCTACGGCTTGCGCAACCGCGCGATGAAGAAGCCGCTCGTCCGGTCGCGGTGCGGCAGCGTGAGCAGGAACTCGGGCCGCGAGGAATGCGCGTACTGCGGCCACTCCGCACCGAGCGGCTCGACGTCGAGCCCCGATGCGTCGACGACCGCCTCGTTCTCGTCGGCGTTCAGGGTGCAGACCGAGTAGACGATCGTGCCGCCCGGCCGCGTCCGCTCGGCCGCCGCCTTCAGCAGTTCGAGCTGCAGGCCCGGCAGCGGCTGTGCGCGCCAGCGCAGGTCGGGGCGCCGCGCCAGAACGCCGAGCCCGGAGCAGGGAGCGTCGACGAGCGCCCGGTCGAAGCCGCGCTCGTCGAGCACACGGACGTCGGCGGTCACGATGCGTACGTTCGGCGGCATCTCCTTCGCCATCGCCTGCGCGCGGCCGGGATGCACCTCCACCGCCGTCACGTCGCCCGCCAGCAGCAGCGACTTGCCGCCCGGAGCGGCGCACGCGTCGAGCACGCGCTCGCCTTCCCGCGACCCCACGACCAGCGCGGCGAGCTGCGACGCCCGGCTCATCGGGCGCATGCGGGCGACGTCGACGCGTTCGACGACGTA
The DNA here is from genome assembly GCA_050697615.1 of Gaiellaceae bacterium. Classification (GTDB taxonomy): domain Bacteria; phylum Actinomycetota; class Thermoleophilia; order Gaiellales; family Gaiellaceae; genus PALSA-600. Next base: position 6,762 of record JBOGZX010000036.1, on the reverse strand, counting down.
GGCGCCCGGGACGTCGGTGGCCGCCCCGACCGCCGCGTCCGCGTGCACCTCGAGCGCGGGCGGATCGTTCTGTGCCCGCATCAGCTCGAGCGCCGCCTCGCCGCCGAGGTCGCGCGCCCAGACCTCTGCGATCCAGTCGGGGTACGAGTGCTTGACCGGACCCTCGGGCAGCGACGCGACGAGACCGTTGAAGGCCCGCTGCAGGCGCCGCATGACCGCGTTCGTGAACGGCACCGCTCGCTCCCTCCCCGCCTCGCGCACGAGCTCGACCGCGTCGTCGACCACCGCGTGCACGGCCTGGTCGGTCCACGCGAGCTGGTAGGCGCCGAGGCGCAGCGACGCCCGCACCGGCGCGTCGAGCTTGCGCACCGGGCGCTTGCCGAGCTGCTCGATGCCGAGATCGATCGTGCGCGCGCGCTGCACCGTTCCGTACGCGAGCCGCTGCGCGAGCGCGCGGTCGCGCTCGTCGAGCCCGTCGACCGCTGAGGCGAGCGCGCGATCGGCGTACGCGTCCTCCTCGAAGACACGGCGCACGACCTCGAACGCCGCGCGGCGAGCCGGCGCGATCACCGCAGCCCGCGGAGGAACTCGTCGTAGCTCATCCGCCGCCGCCCCTCGGGCTGCACCACCTCCGGCACCAGCTCGCCGCCGTCCAGCCGCGCCCGCCAGACCGTGACGCGCCGGCCGTGCAGCTCTGCGCGCGCGCCGATGTGCGGCGCCAGCGCACGCACGCGGCGCCAGGCGTCCTCGGGGTCGTCGAGGTCCAGCTCGCGGTCGGCGGGCGTGATCTTCTCGGCGTAGGTGACGCCTTCGCCGGGCTGCGGCGTGAAGCGCGGGTCGCCCAGCACGGCGTCGAGCAGGCGCGAGGCGATCCCGGCGGAGCGCTCGAACACGCCGCCGGCGTCGAGCGCACCGATCTCGAACCGCTCCTGGGCGGCGACCGGGCCCGCGTCGAGCTCGGCGACCGTCCGGTGGATCGTGACTCCGGTCTCGACGTCTCCGGCGAGGATTGCGCGCTCGACCGGAGCGGCGCCGCGCCAGCGGGGAAGCAGCGAGGGGTGCACGTTCAGCCAGAGCGAGCGGTCGAGCAGGCGCGGCGGGATGTAGAGGCCGTAGGCGCACACGACGACGCGGTCGACCTCGGCCGGCAGCTCTGCCTTCGCCGGCTGGTGGACCGGGATGCCGAGGCGCTCGGCGGTCAGCGCGGCGGGCGGCGCGGCGAGCCTGCGGCCGCGTCCACGCGGTGCGTCGGGCCGGGTGAGCAGGAACGCGACGTCGTGCGAGGCTGCCAGCCGCTCGAGCACGTCGGCGCCGATCGGCGCCGTCGCGGCGACGCCGATCCTCAACGCAGGGAGACGCGGGGCCGCAGCGTCGCGAGCGCCTCCTTGCGGTGCTCCTCGTCGGTGAGGTCGATGACCAGCACGCCGTTGAGATGGTCGAGCTCGTGCTGGGCGACGCGCGCGGCGTAGCCGGCGAGCTCGTGGCGGACCTCCTCACCGCTCGGATCCTTGCCCTCGATCGTCAGCGCGAGCGCGCGCTCGACGGGAACGTGCACGCCCTGCAGCGAGAGGCAGCCCTCGGAGTCGGTCATCTTCTCGTCGCCGCGCTCCGCGACGGTGGGGTTGACGACCACCCGCGGGCCGTCCTCGTCCGGCTGGAAGACGAACACGCGGCGCAGCACGCCGACCTGCGTCGCGGCGAGCCCGACACCCTGCGCATCGTGCATCAGGCCGACCATGCGGTCGGCCAGCCGGCGCAGGTCGTCGTCGAAGTCGATCACCTCGCGCGCCGTGAGGCGCAGCGCCGGGTCGCCGTACTGCCGGATCTGCGCGAGCGCGTACCGGCGGACCGCCTCGGCCTCGACCTCGGCACGGAGCTCCTCCTCGGTCGCGCCACCCTCGCGGTCGTCCTCGTGCTCGTGGTCGTGGTCGTGCTGGTGATCGTGCGCCATGGCGGGTGCAGTGTAGAGATGCGTGGGCTACGGGAACCGGGCCAGGATCCACGCGGCGTCGAGCGGCCGCCGGAGGTACGGGCGGCCTCCGACCTCGACGAAGTCACGGGTGCGCGGGTTCATCGGCAGGCGGGCCTCGACGGGATACCAGCGGTTGTGCCGTGCGATCAGATCGTTGACGTCGGTGAAGTCCCAGCCTTCGGCGTAGGCCCGCCATCCGTCGGGATCGCGGCGGTGCGCCTCGTACGCCTCGCGCAGCCGCTCGAGGTGCCGCTCGGTCTCCGCCTCGATCTGCCGGAGCCGCTGCATGTACGGCAACGGGCCGCCGAGCGAGGCGAGGTAGTTGTCGGCCTCGGCGCGGAAGTTGCGGAGCCGACGGCGAAGCGGCTTGCCGATCAGTGGATTCACGTCGCGGTCGGATTCGAGCCGCGCGCGCTCGCGCTGCGACGCGGGCGTCACGTCGCGGATCCCCCATTCGCCGATGATCTCCTCGGGCCGGCGCCTCATCCTTCCATCGTGCCAAGCCGACGTGGGGCGACCGGACAGGTCAGCTCAGATGCTCTGCGGGTCGACGTCGACGACCGCCGTCAGCTTCGCCCGGCGCATCGCAGGCGCGGCTGCAGCGAGCAAGCGTGCGGCCTGCGACGCGATCTGCCGGGGCCTGTCCGTCTTCGCAACCAGCTGCGCCCGGTGACGTCCGCGGAGCCGCAGTAGCGCGGCAGGGCCGAGCAGGTCTGCCCCTCGAACGCCCGCCTTCAGCTCCTCGAGCACCCGCACCACCGGCTCGAGCTCGGAGCCGGTGACGACGATCCGCACGAGGTGACCGTAGGGCGGGTAGCCGAGAACGCGCCGGCGCTCGAGCTCCTCCGCGAGAAACCGGCTCACGTCGTGCCTCGCCGCGTGCGCGACCGTGCGCGAGTCCGGTTGGAACGTCTGCACGAGCACGCGCCCGGGCGCATCGCGGCCGCTGCGCCCGGCCAGCTGCGTGATCAGCTGAAACGTGCGTTCCTCGGCACGGAAGTCGGGCAGCCCGAGCCCCGTGTCGGCGTCGACCACCGCCGCCAGCTCGACGCCGGGGAAATGGTGCCCCTTCGCGACCATCTGCGTTCCGAGCAGGACGGCCGCCTGCGCCTCCGCAAACCGCCGGAGCGACGCGGCGAGCTGCTCGGGCCTCTTGGCAGCGTCGGCATCGAGCCGGATCAGCTCGAGCTCCGGCAGCTCGCGCCGGAGCTCGCGTTCCAGCTTCTGGGTGCCGGCGCCGAGCCGCGCGAGGTCGGGCGAGCCGCACACACGACAGTTCGAGGGCGCGGCCACGGCGTAGCCGCAGTGGTGACAGCGCAGCGAGGTGTCGGCGTGCAGGACGAGCGCCACGTCGCAGTTCGGGCAGCGGACGGTCGTCCCGCAGGCGCGGCAGTGCAGCGCGGGCGCGATTCCCCGGCGGTTCAGCAGAAGGATCGCCCTGCCGCGCCGCTCGGCGACGCCGCGCAGCGCCTCGAGCAGCGGCGCCGAGAGAGGATAGCCGGCCTCCCGCCGCAGGTCGATCACGGAGACGGGAGGGAGCCGCGCGTTCAGCCTGCCTCCGAGCTCGAGCCGCTCGAGCGCCGCCCAACTCTCCGGCCGCGGCGTCGCCGAGCCGTAGACCGCAACCGCGCCGTCGACCGACGCGCGCTTCGCCGCGACGGTTCGGGCGTCGTAGCGTGGATCGGCATCCTGCTTGTACGACGGATCGTGCTCCTCGTCGACGACGATGAGCCCCAACCCGCGCACGGGCGCAAAGACCGCGGAGCGGGCGCCGACGACGATGCGCGCCTCCCCGCTCCTGATCCGCTCGCGCTCGTCGCGCCGCTCGGCCTCCGTCAGCGCCGAATGCAGGATCGCGACGCGATCCCCGAAGCGGGCACGCACACGGCCGACCGTCTGCGGTGCGAGCGCGATCTCCGGCACGAGCACGATCGCGCCCAGTCCTCGCTCGAGCACCGCGGCGCACGCCTGCAGATAGACCTCGGTCTTGCCCGAGCCGGTCGCACCGTAGAGCAGCAGGTTGCCGCCCCCGGTGTCGAGCGCCTCGACGATGCGGCCGATTGCGGCAACCTGGGGCTGCGTGAGGCTCTCGGGCTCCACCTCGCCGCCGAGAGCCTGCCGCTCGGCCGGAGGCGGCTGCTCCTTGCGTCGCTTCGGCGCGTCCGGCGCGACGAGCGCGAGTGCGCGCGCGGGCGTCGAGCCGTAGTAGTCGGCGATCCACAGCGCCAGCTCGACGAGCGCCGGCGGGACCTCCCCGAGGACGGCTTCCACCGGCCGCACGTCGAGGCCCGGCGGCGCTTCCTCGTGCAGCGAGACGACGATGCCGCGCGCGCGGGCACGCCCAAACGGGATGCGCACGATCGCGCCCACCTCGACTCCGTCATCCACCTCGTAGGTGAACTCGCGCGCGACCGCCCGCGCAGTCACGAGCGGGTAGACCGAGGCATACATAACTAGTGATGCGACCGGCAGTGTTCGCCGGGCCCGCGGCCCGCGATCACGCTGCCACGTCCTCGGTCGCGCCCGTAGGCAAGCTATGAACGCTCCCTGCGTCCTTGCATCGCTTGATGCTCACGACCCAAGAACCGGGCAACATCACCGGCCACACCACTATGTCGCCGGTTCCTGCTGATCGCTGCGAGAGGCGAGGCGAAGCTTCCTGAACGAGAGGGTCTTCGCCATCAGGCCGATCGCGACCAGGCCGATCACGACGTTCACGACCGTGACGGCGATGTTCATGCCGACGCTGAACGCCAGCAGCAAGGTGTGCGGCACGCCGCGTCCGCGGAACAGGAACTCCGTCAAGCCCTGCTTCGTCCCGGCGCCGCCCGGCGTGGCGGGAAAGAGCGTCGAGAGCGACTCGACGACCTGCACGAGCAGAGCGTTGTGAATCGTGGCGGGCACGCCGAACGCCTTCAGGAAGTAGAAGATCGAGCCGATCCTGAAGAGCCACGAGATCGCCTGCGGCACGATCACGCTGCGCAGGAAGCGCGGGCGGTCGCGCAGGATCGCAAAACCGCGCGCGACGCGGTCGCGGAAGTCGATCACGCGGCGGCGGATCCAGATGACGGCGATCACCGCGACCACGGCCAGGACCGCCAGCAGGATCTCGGTGAACCGCTCGTGCCGGAGGAAGAACTTCCAGTCGACCGTGGGGATTCGCGAGTAGATCTCGTGTGTCGGCAGCACGCCGCTCACGAGCGCCCAGATCAGCAGCGAGCCGGCGGCGAAGAAGTCGAACAGCGTCTCGACGATCAGCGTCGGCGCGAGCGTCGCGTAGCTCGACTCCGGAAGCCGGTGCTTGACGAGGTACATCTTCACCACGTCGCCGCCTCGTGCGGGGACGATCGAGTTGACGCCGACGCCGGCTGCGTACGCGCCGAGCACCGAGCGGTATCTCAGCCTCTGGCCCGGATAGGCGGCGCGCACGATCGCGCGCCAGGCGCCGGCGCGAAGCAGCAGCTTGATCAGATGGCACGCGAGCGCCAGTCCGAGCATGTCCCATCTCACCGCCGCCAGGTGGTGGAAGAAGACGCCGACCGCATCGAGAAAATGCCCCATGTCGAGCGGTCAGGGTATGTCAGGAGGAGGCGGCGCCTCGGTCTCGCTCAGGCGCCCGCTGCCACGAGCACCCAGTCGGTGCCGAACCCGAGCAGGAGCCCGACCAGCAGCATCCAGCCGACGAGCTGCGGCAGCGCGAAACGCCTGCACACCTCGAAGAGCTGGATCACCACGTACAGGATCGAGCCGCCCGCGACGGCGAAGAACACGACGGCGAGCGCCGGACTGACCCATGCCTGTCCGATCAGGGTGCCGACGAAGGTTGGCCCGCCGCCGATCAGTCCCATCAGGCCGAGAAAGCGCCAGCTCGGACGTTCCGGCTCGCTCGACATCGGGCCGATGATCCCGAATCCCTCGGTGGTGTTGTGCAGTCCGAAGCCGATGATCAGCACGAGCGCGAGGCTGAGCTCGCCGGCGGCCGCCGACTGGCCGATCGCCAGCCCTTCGCCGAAGTTGTGGAGGCCGATCCCGGTGGCGATCAGCAGCGCGAGCCGGCGGCCGGGCGTGAGCGATTCGAGCCAGCTGCGCTGCTCGAACTCGTCGACCGCAGCGGCGCCCGGACCGACGAGCGGCGTCGCGCGCCGCTCCTTCAGCCAGCCGTCGTAGTAGACGAGGCTCATCAACCCGGCGGCGAAGCCGAATGCCAGCAATGCCGCGTAGCCCGCGAACGCGGCCCAGTCGTGGGCCTCGAGGTGCGACTCGACCGGAGCGACCCCGTGGGAGACGACGTCCCAGAACAGGAAGACGAGGATGCCGGTGGCGACGGAGCTGAGCGCCGCGCGCAGGGTCGGCGACGTGCTGCGGACGCGGCCGAGCGGCAGGCCGACGAAGATCGTCAGGCCCGCGATCGCGCCGAGCACCAGGGTCTGGGCCGTCCCCATCTGTAAGGCACACCTTACAGGGCCGACCGACTACGATCGGACCATGGCCGTCAGTCACGGAGTCGACGACTACCTCGAGACGATCTACTTCCTCGCGTTCCCGATCGGCGAGTATCGCCCGCAGACGACCGGCTCTCCGACGCTCGCCTCGCGGGTCGCCGAGATGCTCGGCGTCTCACGTGCGTCCGCGGGCGAGATGCTGAAGCGGCTCGAGGGCGAGAGCCTCGTCGAACGAGGCGAGCAGAAGGAGGCGATTCTCACGCCGGCGGGGACCGAGCGCGCGCGGCGGGTCGTGCGGAAGCATCGGGTGATCGAGCGGCTGCTGACGGACTTCATGGGGTACACGGC
>JBOGZX010000035.1:0-6691 GCA_050697615.1 Gaiellaceae bacterium | reverse complement strand
CTTCATGAATCGCCCCGAAGCGGTGTCTGCGCGGCGTGCTTTGCGGCGTTCCGGGCGTGTTTGGATCACGGTTCCAGCGTGGTACGGTTGAGCCGGATGTCCGAGGCGCATGCGATCGAACATGGCTCGAGCCGTTCGGGACGCTGGCTGCGTGACCGCCGCCTGCGGACCACCTTCTGGGTGGCGGCGATCGAGGGTCTGCTCTACCTCTTCCACGTCCTGCACTGGTGGGAAGCGGTCGCACTTGCCGCGGTCGCGGTTGCGGTGTGGTGGTATGCCGGCCGCACGAGCCGTTCCGACACGTTCCGGCAGCTTTCGTGGATCTTCGCGGCCTCGCAGCTGCTCGTTCTCTGTGTCCCGATCGCGCTGACGATCTTCAAGGCGATCGCGATCGGCGTGATCGCGGTGCTCGCGATCGCGGCGCTGATCCTGCTCTTCACCCGGCGCCCGTAGAATCCGCCCAGCAATGGGGCGTAGCCAAGCGGTAAGGCAGCGGGTTTTGGTCCCGCGATCCCAGGTTCGAATCCTGGCGCCCCAGCCATCTCACTGATCCCACCGTGACACCTCCAAACACGCCGCTCGCAGCCGTCGTGATGGCCGGAGGCCTCGGCACCCGGATGCGTTCCGCCGTGCCGAAGCACTTCCACCGGCTCCTCGGCCGCCGGATGGTCGACTGGGTGATCGACACGGGCCGCCGGGCGGGGGCGGAGCCGCTGGTCGTCGTCGCCTCGGCGTCCACCCACGGCGAGTTCGACGCCTCCGTTGCCGTCGCGGTGCAGGAGACGCCGCTCGGCACCGGCGACGCCGTGCGCTCGGCGCGCACCGCGCTCTCTGGATACGAGGGAGACGTGCTCGTCCTCTCGGGCGACACGCCGCTCCTCACGGCCGAGTTGCTCGACGAGCTGGTCGACACCCACCGCCGGGAGCGCGCCGCTGCGACCATCCTCAGCGCCGAGCCGCCCGACGCCCGCGTCTACGGCCGCATCGTCCGAGGCGCCGACGGCTCGGTCCTGCGGATCGCCGAGGGCACCGACGCGAGCGACGAGGAACGGCGGATCCGCGAGATCAACTCGTCGATCTACGCCTTCCGGTCGGACGCGCTGTGGGCCGCGCTCGCCCGGCTGCAGCCGAAGAACGTCCAGGGCGAGCTCTACCTGACGGACACGATCGAGATCCTGGTCGGCGCCGGAGAGAAGGTCGCCGCCCACGTGGCCGCGGACTGGCGGCAGACCGAGGGCGTCAACACGCGCGTCGAGCTCGCCCAGGCGGCTGCGACCCTCCGCGACCGGATCAACGAGCGCCACATGCTGAACGGCGTGACGATCGTCGACCCGCAGACGACCTGGATCGAGCCCGGCGTTGAGCTCGAGGCCGATGTCACCGTCCATCCCTTCACCCTGCTGCAGGGCGCCACGAGCGTCGCCTCGGGCGCAGAGATCCGGGCCCACACCGTTGCGGTCGACGCCAGGGTCGGAGCCGGGGCGCTGGTCGGCCCGTTCTGTTACCTTCGCCCCGGAACGGTTCTCGGCGACTCCTCCAAGGCGGGCACCTACGTGGAGATCAAGAACTCGCGGATCGGCGCCGGAACCAAGGTTCCTCATCTCTCCTACATCGGCGACGCGGAGATCGGCGACGGCACGAACATCGGCGCGGGCGCGATCACCGCGAACCTGGGGCACAAGCAGGGGGCGCCGAAGCAGCGGACGACGATCGGCAGCAACGTCAGGACCGGAATCCACAATGGGTTCATGGCTCCGGTGGAGGTCGGCGACGGCGCTTGGACGGCCGCCGGATCGGTGATAACGAACGACGTCCCGGCCGATGCGCTCGCGATCGCCCGTCCGCGCCAGGAGAACAAGGAGGGCTATGCAGCCCGGCAGCGTGACGACTGAGCTCGTTCTTCCCGGCCTCGAGTCGCCGGAGCCCAGGAGCGATCCCGCGCCCGGGCACTGGATCGAGCGCGGTCCGCAGAAGCGGCTGATGGTGTTCTCCGGGCGCTCGCACCCGGATCTCGCCGGCGCGATCGCCGCACAGCTCGGCCTCGAGCTCGGCGACATCGAGCTGGAGACGTTCAAGAACGGCGAGACGTACACGCGGTACATCGAGTCGATCCGCGGCGCCGACGTCTTTCTCGTGCAGACCGGCTGCATTCCGGTCGACGAGCACGTGATGGAGCTGATGCTGATGATCCAAGCGGCGAAGCTCGCCTCGGCCAAGCGCATCACGGCCGTCATCCCGCTCTTCCCCTACGCGCGGCAGGATCGCAAGGCGAAGCCGCGCGAGCCGATCTCCGCGCGCCTCGTCGCCGACATGCTCCAGCTCGCCGGCGCCGACCGTGTGCTCACGATGGACCTCCATGCGGGTCAGATCCAGGGCTTCTTCACGATCCCCGTCGACCACATGACCGCGCTGCCGCTGTTCGCGCGCCACTTCCGCGACCTCGGCCTCACCGGGCCGGGGATCGTCTCGGTCGCGCCCGACGAGGGTCGCGCGAAGATGGCCGTCCGCTTCGCCGAGATGATCGAGGCGGAGTTCGCGATCATGCACAAGACCCGGCCCGAACGGGATCTGGTCGAGGTGACGGAGATCACGGGGCGCGTGAAGGACAAGATCGCGATCGTCGGCGACGACGTGATCATGACGGGCGGCACGCTGATCGCGAACGTCGAGGCACTGCGCGAGAAGGACGTGAAGGCGGTGCACGTGTTCGCGACGCACGGCGTCTTCTGTGGCGGCGCGCTCGAGAAGTTCCACGACGCGCCGATCGACGGGATCGTCGTCACCGACACGGTGCCGATCAATCCGCTCGAGATGCCGTCGAACATGACGGTGCTGCCGGTCGCTCAGCTGCTCGCCGAGACGATCATGAACGTGTTCGCCGACGACTCCGTCAGCGCGATCTTCGGCGGCGAGAACCAGCTCTTCTAGAGAATCCGGCTCGACGCGCCGGCGCGAGCGCTACCGACGGCGTCCGCGCCAACGGCGCATCGCGATCCGGAGTGCCCGTCGAAGCAGGAGAACCATGACGGCGAGCCTACGGCCGCGGCGGCCGACTGTCCAGTCCGGCTGTGCACGTCCGCCGTGGGGAAGCCGGGCTCGGCGCGCCACCGTTCGCCGAAACGTCGCGAGTGATCGTCAAGCTTGTCCGAACCTCTTGCAGCGCTGTGATGTAGGCCGCACGCTGCGTTGCGGTCACCTTCTCGCGCAACCGGGATAACCAGGCGACGAGTTGCTCGCCTTGAACGTAGACGACGTTCTCCAGTTCGTGGCACTCCTGCGGAAACTCGCCCCAGACGACGACGACCGCCTGCACCCACGGCGCGCGGAATCCAAGCCGGCGCTCGAGCTCGACCTTGACTCGCTTTGCGCTCGCTCGAAAGCGAACACCCGGATACACGATTCGCCCAGAGCGCAGTGCGTCCGCACCGACGGCCGCCGTCCCGCTCAGCCGCTTCGAGTCGAGCAGGAAGACGCCCGCTGGGCCCACGAGGACGTGGTCCCAGTTTCCATGCTCATGTTCCACGTCGTGCTCGCGGTGCCAGTCCGACCCCAGCTTCTCGATCTGCTGTGCCGTGTCGCGCTCGCCCTCGCCGCCGAGCCACCACCGGTGCGCCGAGATGTGGCCGCCGAGTGCGTAGACGAACAACAGGGCGCCGATCATTGTCCCGGCGACGCCCGTGAGGAACCTTCCGGCGACTCGGCCGACGTAGAACGACCAGACGGTCAGTGCGAGCGCGAGCGCAACTGCGGCTAGCCACACCTTCCACTCGTCACGAACGCTCGGCGCGGCGTAGGCGGGCAAACTCGCGCTGAGCCGAGCGGCCTGCCCCGTTGAAGGGGCTTCCGCCCGATCACAGGCGAATCATCGGCGACGTGTGGCCAGAGCGTTAGCGGTAGTCGCTCGTGGCTGCCGTCATAGGTGGCTCGCTCGCCCGCTACACTTCCGCGCCGTGGCAGGAGAGCGCTTCAAGCTGACCGTCTCGAACCGTCCGATTCTCGGCTCCGCCGAGTCGCGCCGCCTGCGCAAGCAGGGGATCGTGCCCGGCGTGCTCTACGGCCGTGGCCGGCCGGTCGCGATCTCGATCGCCGAGCGCGACCTGCGCGCCGCGCTGACGACCAGCGGCGGTCTCAACGCCGTGCTCGACGTGGTGGTGGACAAGGGGCAGACGCATTCGTCGGTCCTCAAGGAGTTCCAGCAGGACACGGTGCGCGGCTACATCACGCATGTCGACCTGCAGGAGGTTCGCCTCGACCAGCCGATCCGCGCCACCGTGCCGCTGACGCTCCACGGGGAGTCGGTCGGCGTCAAGGAGGGCGGGGTGCTCAGCCAGGTGACGAACGAGCTGAACGTCGAGGCCCTGCCGATGGAGGTTCCGGAGCACCTCGAGGCGGATGTCTCCGCGATGCACATCGGCGATTCGCTACGCCTGTCGGCGCTGCAGGTTCCGGCCGGCGTCACGCTGCTCGACGATCTCGAGGAGACCGTGCTCGCCACGGTCACGCAGCCGACGCGCGTCGAGGAACCCGAGCCCGTGCCGGCCGAGGGCGAGGAGCCAGCGGCGGCCGGCCTCTCCGAGGGCGAGCAGCCCGAATCGGCGACGGAGTCGCCGGCCGAGCCCGACGCCGCCGCAGCCGGCGGCGAGGGCGCCGCCGAGGGGTAGTAGCCGTGCGTCTGTGGCCGCGTCGCCACGGCACGTCGCTCGACCTGCTCGTCGTGGGCCTCGGCAACCCCGGCCGCGAGTACGAGAACAACCGCCACAACGTCGGCCGGCTCGTGACCGACGAGCTCGCGCGCAGGCACGGCGGCTCCTGGCGCGGCAAGTTCCACGGGCGCCTGGCCGAGATCCGCGTCGACGGGCACAAGGTCGCGCTGCTCGCGCCCGAGACGTTCATGAACGAGTCGGGCCGCTCCGTGGCGGCTGCCGCAGCCTTCTTCAAGGTGGAGCCGGATACCGTGCTCGTGGTTCACGACGAGGGCGACCTCGACGTGGGGCGCCTGCAGGCGAGACTCGGCGGCGGACTCGCCGGGCACAACGGCCTCCGCTCGATCGCGAAGCACCTGAGCACGACGGATTTCCTGCGACTGCGCGTCGGCGTCGGCAGGCCCGGGCGCGGCGATCCGCGCGAGCTTGCCGACTACGTGCTCTCGAACTTCGAGCCGCACGACGACGCCGAGGGGATCGTGCGCGCCGCGGCCGACGCCGTGGAGATGCTCGACGCCGAGGGGCTCGAGGCAGCGCAACGCGCCGTCAACGGCAAGCGCTCGTGAGGATCCGCACGCGCATGCAGGCTCGTCCGGCGTGCAGCGGAGTAGCGCACGGCCCGGCCGATCCGCAGATGCGGCCCAGGTAATGCCGTTGCCTCCGGCCTACCCCGTTCGGGGGAGGGTCGTCTCCCGCATCAAGGGGTGGTCGCCCGGACCTCCGGTTGCTGACATGCGCCGAGCCGACGACAGCCAGGCGCGAGCACGCTCCGTGCCGACCTTGCCGAACGCACTCCTCCATGGCCGGACGCATCCGCATTGCGCTGATCTTCCTCGCCCTTCTCGCGTGCGTCGCGGCGCGCGCCCGCGGCGCACGCGCCGCGCACACGCGCGTCAGCCATGCGACGGCGGTGGCGCACGAGCAGGCAAGGGTCGTGCGCTACGCGCGGCGGCTGCTTGGAGTCCGCTACAGCTACGGCGGCACGTCGCCCCGAAGTGGCTTCGACTGTTCCGGCTTCACCCGGTTCGTGTATGCGCACTTCGGACTGACGCTGCCGCATTACTCGGCGGCGCAGTACGCGCTCGGCCGCCGCGTCTCGCGGCTCGGCCTCCGCCCGGGCGACCTGCTCTTCTTCGACGGCCTCCAGCATGTTGGCCTCTACATCGGCGGCGGCCGGTTCATCCACGCCCCGCACAGCGGCACCCGCGTCTCCATCTCTCCGCTGGACGGCTGGTACAGCGTCGAGTACGACGGCGCCCGCCGGCTGATCTGATCGTCACGCGACCCCTGGCGGTCTGACTCGAGTCAGACAGGAGTCTGACCCACGAAACGGCAACAGCTTTGTCACGAATGGGTGACGCCGTAGCCGGAATCCGCTTCCCGACTGCGGTCGCCGGACAGGTGACGCACGACGCGCCGCTGTCTAAAAGGAACGGGCGAACGCCGAGCACGAAGCGCCTTCGCCGATGGGCACGACGTCAGACTCGAGTCAGACCCGGGTCGTCCGCGGCGACTACCATGTGCCCCGGCCGAACGCCCCGTTCGGCCCATCGTCATGGACCAACGCGTCATGGACAGCCCCGTGCTGCACAGCCTCGTCGATCGCCTCCGCGCGCACGAGCGCCTGCAGGAGCTCGCGGCCGCCTTGCCGACCAGGGCGCGGGTCTCCGAGCCGGTGCTCCCGCTCGTGCTCGCCGCGCTCCACGAGGAGCTGACGGATAACGGGCACGAGCAGGGCCTGATCGCGCTGCTGCCCGAGGATGCGGACGCCCGCGACGTCGCCGAGGCAGCAGCCTGGTTCGTCGGCGACGAGCAGGTCGCTCTGCTGCCGTCGCGCGGCGTTCGCTTCGGGTCTGGGCTCGAGCCGCCGCCGCACCTCGTCGGCGAGCGCGCGCGTGCGCTCGAGCTGCTCGCGCGCGGCGGCCTCGTCTGCGCCTCTGCGCTCGCGCTGGCCGAGCCGATGCCACCGCCAGAGGCGCGGCCCGCGG
>JBOGZX010000034.1:0-1673 GCA_050697615.1 Gaiellaceae bacterium | reverse complement strand
TGATCTCGTCGTCGGAGGTCTACGGCACCGCGGAGGCTGCGCCGATGGACGAGCTGCATCCACTCAATCCTCGCTCGCCCTATGCGGGCACGAAGGCCGGCGCCGACCGGCTCGCTTACTCGTACTTCGTCACGTACGGGCTGCCGATCGTGATCGTGCGGCCGTTCAACAACTACGGCCCACGGCAGCATCCCGAGAAGGTCGTGCCGCGCTTCATCACGCAGGCGCTGGCCGGCGAGCCGCTGACGATCCACGGAGACGGGCACGCGTCGCGCGACTGGCTCTACGTCGCCGACGACGCCGAGGCGATCGAGCGCGTGATCGAGGCGCCGATCGACGCGATCGCCGGCGAGGTGCTCAACGTCGCGACCGGGGTCGACATCTCGATCTCCGAGATCGCCGACCTGGTGCTGCGCGTCCTCGGCAGGCCGCCCGAGCTCCGGCAGCACGTGCCCGAGCGGCCGGGCCAGGTCGACCGGCACATCGGCTCGACCGCCAAGGCCGAGCGGCTGCTCGGGTGGAGGGCGCGGACCTCGTTCGAGGACGGGCTCGAGCGCACCGTCGCCTGGTACCTGGACAATGAGGCGTGGTGGAGAGCGATCCTCGCTCGGGAAGCCCGCGCCTACTCGTCCTAGGGGCCGGTCCCGCACAGCTCGGCCTCCTCGAGGCCGCGCGCGAGCGCGGGCTGTGGGTCGCCGTCGTCGACCGCGACCCGGCCGCGGCCGGCTTCCGCTTCGCCGACCGGCGCTGCATCCTCTCGACCGAGGACGAGACGGCGATCGAGCGGCTCGCCGGAGCGCTTCGGATCGACGGGATCGTCTCGCCCGGCACCGACTGGCCGGTGGGCGTCGCGGCGCGGATCGCCGAGCGCGCGGGCCTGCCGCATCCGATCTCGCCCCGGACGGCGGTGCTCGCGACGAACAAGCTGCGCCAGCGCGAGCGGCTCGCCGCCGCCGGCGTGCCGCAGCCGCGGTCGTGGGTCGTCGGCGGGGCGGACGCGCCGCCCGAGGTGGCCGGGCCGGTGGTCGTGAAGGCCCCCGACCGGCAGGGCCAGAAGGGTTTGACGCTCGTGCGCGACCCGGACGGTCTTGCGGCGGCGATCGAGACGGCGCGCGGCGCATCCCGCGGCGGGGTGGCGCTCGTCGAGGAGCTCGTCGACGGGCCCGAGGTGACCGTCGTCGGGTTCAGCGTGGGCGGCGCGTTCACCGCGCTGACCGTCACCGACCGGGTCGTCGCCGAGCCGCCGGCCTTCGGCGTCGCCCTGGCGCATGTGTGGCCGGCGGCGGTGTCCGACACCACGAAGGTGTCCGACACGGCCGCGCGCGCCGTCGCGGCGATCGGGATCGAGAGCGGTCCCTCGTATACGCAGCTGCGGATCGGGGCGGAGGGGCCGCAGGTGATCGAGGTCGCCGCGCGTCTCGGCGGCGGACACGACGCAGAGCTCGTCGAGGCCGTGACCGGCGTCGACCTGAACGGGCTCGCGATTGACGCCGCGCTCGTGTTGGCGCTCGCCGCGCCGCGCCCGCAGGCGCTCGTGGGCGGCGCCGTCACGCGGTTCCTCGTTGCGCCTGCCGGCGCCCTCGGCGGTGTCGAAGTGCCGGAGGAGCTCGACCGCGTGCGGATCTACCGCGAGCCGGGATACGTCTTCATGCCGCTTCGCCGCGGCGCAGACC
>JBOGZX010000033.1:0-1634 GCA_050697615.1 Gaiellaceae bacterium | reverse complement strand
CCGAAGTTGAGGTCGAGCGCCTGCGTCCAGGCGATGTGCGTCCAGGGCGAGTCGCGCGAGATGCCGACCGGCTGGACGCCGGCCGCCTCGAACTCCGCCCTGCGGTCGCGCACGAGCTCGAGCTCGTTCGTGCACGTGGCCGACCAGTCGAACGGGTAGAAGACGATCAGCTTGGGCCCGTCCTCGACGAGCTCGCGCATGGTCAGCGGCTGGCGCGGGCCGAGCCAGACGGTGACGTCGGGGATCTGGTCGCCGGCCTCGAGCACGCTCCGAATCTACCCGCTGCTACGTCGCGGCGGGGGTGACGGCGGCCTCGGTCGCGAGCGCGATCTCGCGTGCGACCTCGACGATGTCGCGATTGGCGTTCCACACGCGCAGCTGCCGGTCGGCGCCGTTGCCGCGGGCGAGGATCTCGCGCACGCCCTCGAGCTCGCGCTCGGAGCCCAGCTCGCGGGCGTGCGGCTCGACCTCGCGCAGCGTCCGGCGGATCAGCTGCGCCACCGGCACACGGTTCCGCCGGCCGGTGGCGAGGTCCATCACGGGCGCCTCGAGGCCGTAGCGGGCGGCCAGCCACTTGTTCTCGGTGGTCAGGATCCGGTGCCAGCTCGGGACCTCCTTGCCAGCCTCGACCTGCTCGCACTACAGCTTGACGATCGCCTGGAAGAACGCCGCGATCGCGACGACGTCCTCGAGCCGCGTCACCGCGTCGTAGACGCGCAGCTCGAGCGTGCCGAGCCGCGGATGGGGGCGGATGTCCCACCAGATGTGCGTGTAGTCGGCGATGCAGCCCGTGCGCTCGAGCTGGCCGACCACCTCGGCGTAGTCGGCGTAGTCGGCGAAGCGCGGCGGCGGTCCCGAGCGAGGGAACGCGGCGAACACCATCTGCCGGCTCGACGCGAGGCCGGTCGGCTCGCCGCGCCAGAACGGCGAGCTGGCCGAGAGCGCGAGCAGCTGCGGCAGGTGGACGAGCAGCCCGTTCATCACCTGGATCGCCTTCTCGGGGTCGTCGACGGCGCAGTGCACGTGCATGCCGAAGATCAGCTCGCGGCGCGCGATGTACTGCAGCTGGTCGACGAGCTGGTGGTAGCGGTCGCGCGCGGTGATCCGCTGGCGCTCGAACAGGCTGAAGGGATGCGTCCCGGCGGAGCCGAGGCGGCAGCCCTGCGAGTGGGCGATCTCGGCCACGTACGCACGCAGTTGCGCCAGCGAGCGCATCGCGTCGCCCGCCGTCCTGCACACGGGAGTGGTCACCTCGAGCACCGACTGCATCAGCTCGGCGTGGATCCGGTCCCGGTGGTCGCCGTGCTCGACCGCCGCGAGCACCGAGTCGATGTGCTGCACGAGATCCCACGTCTCGGGATCGAGCAGCATGTACTCCTCCTCGACGCAGAGCGTGTACGGATCGCTCGCCCCGAAGGAGTGGTCGAGCACGCTGGCCCCCTCGGACGTCCCGGCCGCGCCCTTGCCGGTGATCGACGGCGGGAAGATCTGCTTCACGGCGCCAGTATCACCGCTTCCGCCTCGATCTCGACCAGCCAGCGCGGGTCGAGCAGGCCCGTCACGACCCCCGTCGTGGCGGGTCGCGCGCGCGCGAAGGCCTCGCCGTGCGCACGGCCGACCTCGTCGATCAGCGC